>NZ_JBNUPL010000020.1:0-25592 GCF_050409445.1 Facklamia sp. P13055 | reverse complement strand
TACAATCTTACATAAGTGAGGTCTCTTTTTCTAGGGAGTCTCGGAGCTTACACAAGAAATATTACGCTATCATTGATTTAATCGCTTAATACTATTTAAACAATTTAAGTTTGAACATAAAAGCCCTGTCTCAATCAAATGGGACTAGTCGCACACAATTTTGTCATTTGTTTTTACACAAATTGAAAGCAATAGCTATTGAATGGTTAAGCGTTTTCAATTATTATAATTAAAAGAGGGTTGCGCGGCTATGATTGGGAAAAGATCTTTATATATATTAAAACTTATCCTTAATAATCCAGATATCACTACGCAAGAGATTCAGCAAAAAACAAATTTATCGAAACGGCCAGTCAACGATAGTATTGATAACATTAATCAGTGGTTGACTGATAATCATTACAATGCCATTGAAAAAATATCAGCTGGCAAGTTAATCTTGCTTGATAACGTTCAAGCTATTATTAGCGATTTATTAAAGGGTAATATTGATTATGTTTTTGATGAGGAAGAAAGACAGAAAATTATCTTCTTTTACTTATATTTACACAATCATAATATTTCGTTATTTCATTTAGTGGACCTACTAGAAGTTAGTCGTGGTACAGTCACAGATGATTTAAAGAAATCAAATAAAAAATTATCCTCATTTAAACTAACCATCAAGTATTCAAGAGAAAATGGTTACCAACTCATTGGTGATGAAACAGATGTTTTCTATGCGCTGATAAACTTTGCAGTGGAAGTTATTTCATATGAGGAAGCCCTATAAATTATTCAACTGGTTTTGGATAAACAGGCTTCACATCTTTTCTATGATTTTAAAAAACAATGAAAGCAAGAACTATTAATAAATCGGCTAATTATTTCAGATAATAATATCAATATAATTACTTATACTTTTGTTTTTTATTTACTTCGAAAGAGCCTGATTAGCTTGCCTAATAAAGAGAAACTCTGGTTTAAATTGAATGAAACTAGTGAATTTAAGTTGTCAAAAAAATTTTACAAGCTAAAAATATTTTTGATCTTAATGACGTCGAAGTCTTAACCGCTCTGATTTTATCTTACTCCACAAAAACAATCATCAATGACTCAAAAGAGCAAGCAATGATTGATCGGATAATTGACAGTGTTTTAGAAGGTCTGAATAAAACATATGCCATTACTTTAAAAGAGAGAGAAAGAGTATTCAATCAATTACGAATGTATATTCGACCAGCTATTTATAGGATGTATTTGAACTTTCCGATGGTGAATCCCTTGAAAGATCAAATCTTAAATAAATATGGACATATTTATACCATTATCGAGGATTTATTCCAACAGTTAAATATCGAAGTTATCAAATCCATATCTGAAGATGATCTGGCGTATTTAACCATTCACTTTGCTACTTTTATAAAAGACACTAAAGATACTGATAATTATAAAATGTCAGGTGTTATTGTTTGTCCAAGTGATATCGGTGTTTCTGTATTGCTCAGGAATGAATGAACAAAATTATTTCCTCAAGTAAATTTTTTGAAGAATGTTTCAGTTGGACAATTGAACGAAGTGATCAGAGAAATAGATGTCGTTTTCTCAACTATTTTAATTGAAACAAATAAGCCTTTATTTATAGTGAATCCAGTAATGAACAATATCGACAAAGCAAATCTATTGAAGCAATTTAATAAAAGGTTTGCTAATATGACGATGAAAGAAACTGTGAATATCAATTCATTGATGGCAATTATTGAAAAATATAGTGTTATTAAGGATAAGAAAGCTTTAATGAGCGAATTGTCCTATTTATTTTCAGCTCCCACGAATCAAATTTTAATCAGAAAGGAACAGCCTATGTTAAGTGAAATTACAAATAACAAACTTATACAGTTAAACGTTGAAGCTAAGGATTGGAAAGAGGCCATTCAAAAAAGTGCTGAGGTTCTGAAAGAAGAAGGAAAAATTACGGAAAATTATATTCAAGCAATGATTAACAATACTGCAAGTAATGGTCCATACATTGTCATTACCAAGCATGTTGCTTTACCTCATGCTCGACCGGAAGATGGCGTGATCGAAACTGCGATCGGAATCACCACTTTGAAAGAAGCCGTTGTGTTTGGTCATGAATTACATGATCCCGTAAAATATGTTTTTTGTTTAAGTACAGTGGATAATAATTCGCATTTAAAAGCATTGGCAGAATTAGTCGATCTTTTGGATGATGGTCCCTTTTATGAATTGCTAGAAAAAGCTGAGGAACCTCAAGAAATTCTAAACTATATTAAAGCAAAAGAAGGATAGAATACTAAGTAAAATAAAGGATGATTATTTTGGATTACGCGATAGAATTTAAAAAGAGAACCGCAATATTTGACGATATTGCCAAAAATCGTTCAAAAGATTTAAAGCACTTATCACAGCTTGTCTTTAACACCATAAAGAATGGGAATAAAATAATGACGATTGGCAATGGCGGAAGTGCCGCCAATGCGCAACATATTACCGGTGATATCATAGGGCGCTATAAAATAGAAAGGAGTGGTTTCCCGGCTGTAACTTTAACCGTTGATCCAAGTGTGATGACGGCGACAGCAAATGATTATGGATATGAAAATGTATTTGCTCGTCAAGTGGAGGGCTTGGGTAATAAAAATGATTTATTGATCGTTTTATCCTCAAGTGCCCATTCAGAAAATATTATAAGAGCAGCCCAAAAGGCAAATGAAATGGGAATTCAGACGGTAGGGGTTTTAGGCAATAATGGAGGAGCAATAGCTGAAGCATTAGATTTTTCAATTGATTTTGCTTTCAAAGACTCTGATTTAGTAGAAGAAGCGGCTATGACGATTTTTCATATTATTTTGATTGAAGTAGAACAAAAATTAGTTAAATTAAGAGAGGACGATAGAAATGCTAATTAATACAGTTTGTGGGAATGGTTTAGGTTCAAGTCTTATTTTGAAAATCAATGTCGACAAAATTTTAAAAGAAATAGGAAAAACGGCTGATGTAGAAGCAACTGATGTTGGTTCGGCTAATAGCAGTGGGGCAGATTTGTTAGTTACTACGACACAATTTGAAAATAATTTAAAATCAACAAACAAAGAAGTCATTTATGTGAATAATGTGATGGATAAAGAGGATTTAAAAGCACAATTAGTAGCATTTTTTGATAATAATTAAAAGGGGTGAAATAGAATGATGAATTTCATATACAGTTTTTTTAATCAGCCCGCTATTATTATTGGTTTAATTGCATTAATCGGTTTAATCGCACAAAAGGCGTCATTTAGTAAAATTTTGACGGGGACAACCAAAACCATAATCGGCTTTCTAATCATGTCTTTAGGTGGGGGTATTATTGCCGGATCACTTGAAACACTGTCACCCGCCTTTGAAAATGCCTTTAATGTGCAAGGTGTTATTCCCAATAATGAAGCGGTGATAGGTCTAGCACAAGATCTTTTAGGGACTGAAATGACCATTATTATGGGATTAGGTTTTGTAGTTAATATTCTTTTAGCCCGCTTTACGAAATATAAATATATCTTTTTAACCGGTCATCATGTCTTATTTATGGCTGCTCTTGTTACGGCTGTTCTAGGGACAGCTGGCTTTAAAGGTCTAGAATTAATTTTAATTGGCTCATTCTTATTAGGAAGCGCTATGGTGTTATCACCAGCCATTGTACAGCCTTTTTATCGTAAAGTCACCGGAAGTGATGATATTGCCATGGGTCACTTCAATGCAGTCTCATATTCGCTTACGGCTCTTATTGCTCGATTTTTAGGAGATGAAAAGAAGTCAACAGAAGATCTCAATGTTCCGGATAAATTTGGCTTTTTCCGCGATAGTACAATTACCACAGCGATCGTGATGGTAATTATTTATCTCGTGGTTTTCCTAGCCGCTGATTCGACATTAATGACTGAGTTGGCAGGGGGAGATAATTACATTATGTTTGCCATTGTACAAGGCTTAACATTTACAGCTGGTTTTGTGATTGTTTTGCAAGGGGTACGGATGATGTTAGCGGAAATCATTCCAGCTTTCCAAGGTATTTCTGAAAGAATTGTACCGGATGCCACGCCAGCACTTGACGTACCGGCAATCTTTCCTTATGGCCAAAACGCTGTCATTATAGGTTTCTTTGCAGCTTTAGTTGGAGGCTTTGCAGCCTTTCTAGTTTTACCATTTACTAATTTACCACTGATTATTCCTGGTTTAATTCCTCTTTTCTTCGTTGGAGCAGGGTCTGGTGTTTTAAATAATGGTCAAGGGGGTCTACGCGGAACACTTATTGGTGGATTTGTTCACGGCATTTTACTCATCCTCTTACCAGCCTTGATGTTACCTTTATTAGGGGAGTTAGGATTTGCCAATACCACCTTTGGAGACACAGACTTTGCTACGGTAGGAATCATATTAGGTTATTTATCTCAACTTTTTAGCAAAATGGGCATTTACGCACTGGTTGTTTTACTACTGGCAATTTTTAGTTCTTCAGCATTGAAGTCTGTTAAAAATAATGAAGGATTATAGATGCTTGAATCGATGAATTAATAAATAAACTGAGACTAGCGGAAAGTATGCGCTAGTCTTTTTATTTATTAGAAAATTCTATAAATAGCTGCCTAAAAACGTAAATATCTTTAACGGTATGAATCCATTAACGTTAGTAAGTGTTTAAATTAATAATAAATACTTGAATCAGCTTTTGAAAGGAGAGTAACTTTGTCACAACAATTGACTTTAATAGAGTGGGTTGGTAATCTTAGTTTGAAAAAAATAATGAGGGGCTTAATCAATGAATAAAAAATTTTTAATAGCATCAATGGCCGTTTTGTCTGCATCCGTTTTTACTAGCACTGGACTTGCTAAAGGAATGGCACAAGACGAAAAGCGTACAGTAACGATTTATTCCAATACTTATTATGACGATGCGCGTACGGCTCGGCTTGTCGAATTAGCTGAAGCTGAAGGCTTTTACTTGGAAATGGTAACCGCTCCGGGGGGAGATACTTACAATCGGCTACTGGCTGAGGCAAACGATCCACAAGCGGATGTGATTATTGGGATGGATGAAGCCAACTGGTTAAATGTACAAGAGCAAGTTGATTTACATGCTTTTGAACCAGTTTGGGCCGAAAACGTACCCGAAGAAATTATCATCGGCAAGGGTGAATTTTATCCTTTTGCTGAAGCGTATATTTTTGGGATGTACAATCCTGAATTTATAAACCAAGAAGATGCTGTAAAAACATTGGAAGCGTTAGGCCAAGAAGAGGCGTTGAAGAATAAGTACCGTATTCCGTCGGATTTAGCAGGTTCAACCAACCAAAAAATTATTCTTTCCATGCTAATGCAATACCGCGATGATGAAGGAGAACTTGGAATTTCTGAAGAAGGGTGGCAAAAAGTTGCGGCTTATATCAATAATGGCTACCAAGCACGTGAAGGGGAAGACCAATGGGTGCTTTTCCAAGAAGGCACAACCCCTTATAACTACTATCATATTTCAGGGACTGCGCTTGCCTTAGAAGAGTACGATGACTTAGCATTAGAGCCAATCGTTCCAACATACGGTATTTTTTCCATGACTGAACAAATCGGGATTTTAGATAAGGGAGAAGAGTATGATTATTCAGCGGCTGAAGATTTCGTAAACTGGTACGGCTCTGATGAAGTGCAAAAAGTTTTTGCTGAAGAATTTGGCTTCTTACCGGTGACGGAAGGTGGCCAAGAAGTGCTTTCCGAACCCCTAAAAGCATTATTAGATAAAATGGTCCGTATGGATGTTGACTGGGATTTCTACCGTCAGAATGTAGATAGTTGGGTAGAAAAATTAGAACTGGAATATATGCCATAAGATCATTCTCGCCAAGTCCTCATCCTCATTTCGAGGCTGAGGCTTTTTGTTTTCTTATTCAATAAAGGAGTGGGCTTATGCTTAAATTAGAATCAATCGAAATTCGTTATGGAGACTTTGCCGCGGTCAAGGGTGTTAATTTATCAATAAATAAAGGAGAATTTTTTACTTTATTGGGTCCTTCCGGTTGTGGAAAAACAACCACCCTTCGCGCCATTGCAGGCTTAACATTACCGAGTCATGGTAAAATTTTATTAAATGAACAAGACATAAGCTATCAACCAGCTGAAAAAAGAAATATCGGCATGGTGTTTCAATCCTACGCTTTATTTCCGACGATGACTGTCTTTGATAACATTGCTTATGGTTTAAAAGTAGCGAAGGTGAATCGTGAAGAAATTAAACAAAGAGTAGCCGAACAAGCGCAATTAGTCGACCTCGACACCACCCTTTTAACTAAAAATGTTTCCCAGTTATCAGGTGGACAGCAACAGCGTGTGGCGATAGCAAGAACGTTAGTTACTGAACCGGATTTAATTTTATTTGATGAACCCTTATCCAATTTGGATGCAAAATTACGCGAACAGTTGAGAGGGGAGCTGAAAGCTATCCAAGCGCGTACAAATCTTACAGCTGTTTATGTTACGCACGATCAACGCGAAGCTTTAGAATTATCAGACCGAATAGCTGTTTTTAATAAGGGGGAAATTCAGCAAGTGGGAACGCCAAGTGAAATTTATAATCGGTCAGAAACAGAATTTGTCTGTAATTTTGTCGGAGATGTCAATTTTCTTTCAGAAAATTTAGTAGAATGGCTGAACCGTCAAAGCGATTTCAAATTCGATCGATCGAAGCGTCATTATATTCGTCCAGAGAACTTGCATGTGAACAGATATCCTTCTGACAATTTAAGTTTTACGACGACCCTTACGAATAAAATCTTTCAAGGAGATGTTATTCTATACGAAGTTGAAGCGGGACCGTCAACACTTCGTTTTATGACGCTCAACCAAACATTGAACACCTTTCAGCCTGGCAATTCTGTGACCCTATCTTTAGATACAGCAAGCATTTTATCCTATGAAAAAGGTGAGAGCTAATGCCAAAAATATCTAATAAAAAGGTGACTCATTTATTCTTCTATACTTTTATCATTTGGCTAGTTATTACCTTTATTATCTATCCGATTAGTGTTGTTTTCACCAATAGTTTACTAGTGGGTGGCAACCTTGATTTTTCTTCAATTGAGAAAGTGTTAACGTCCAATCGCGCCATGCAATCGATAAAAAATTCCTTTGTTTTAGCTGTTTCTTTGGCTGTATCAGTGAATTTCTTAGGCGTGTTTTTAGTTCTAGTCACGGATTATTTTGAGATAAGCGGGGCAAGATTCTTGAAGATGGGCTACATGACTACCCTGTTAATGGGTGGAATTGTCATGAACTTTGGCTATCTACTTGTTTATGGAAAGAATGGGTTTTTAACCAAGTTATTAATGGAGGTCTTGCCCAATTTAGATCCTTATTGGTTTGAAGGATTTGGAGCTGTTTTCTTTGTAATGACTTTCGGCACCACTCATATTTATATGCTTTTCTTATCGTCTGCTATCCGATCGGTTGATTTTAACTTGATTGAAGCAGCCAAGTTGATGGGATCAAGCCCTAGTTATATTTTGAAAACGGTTGTTTTACCAACACTTAAGCCGGTAATTATAACGCTGACTATTATGACCTTCCAAACAGGCTTGGCAGCTTTTTCGGCACCAGTTATGGTAGGAGGGAAGACGTTTCAGACGATTAGTCCATTAATTTTAACCTTTGCTAATCGGCCTGCTTCTAGGGACTTAGCGTCCATTCTATCGATCTTTCTAGGCTTCACCCAAATTTTTTTACTATATAGTATGACTCGTAACGAACACCGCCTGCGTTACTTATCTCTGTCAAAGACGCAAGCTCGCTTGCAAAAGCAAAAAATTCAGTCGCCTATCTGGAATGCAGTAATTCATGTGCTAGCTTATCTTATATTGATAATTTATTCCTTACCGCTCGTGGCTTTAATCATCGCTTCTTTTTCAAAATCTCAAGCCCTACGATCTGCTAATCTTTCACTTGGTCAGTTAACTTTAGATAATTATGTCAAGGTTTTTTCACTGAGTGACAACCTTCAACCCATTGTGACCTCCATTCTTTATTCATTAATTGCTGCACTGGCAGCCGTTTTTCTAATGGCTATTGTTGCTCGCAAGCTTCACCGTGGGCAGCTAAAATTTTTCACGCCTCTTTTAGAATACGTCTTTTATATTCCTTGGTTGATTCCAGGGATACTGTTGGTAGTGGGGTATCTGATGGCTTATGATCGGCCTTCCTTTTTATTAGGAGGACATTCAGTAATCGGATCTTGGTGGATTTTACCCATAACTTATATGATAGTTTCCCTTCCTAATTCCTTGAGGTATTTGAAGGCAGCTTATTATGGATTGGATAATCAATTAGAAGATGCTTCGGTCCTATTAGGAGCTTCATCAGGGTACACCTTTAGAAAGATTGTGTTACCAGTTATCCTACCGACTATCCTAGCACTTATAGCCATTCATTTTAATCGTCTAGTCGATGATTTTGATCTCTCAGTCTTTTTATATCAACCCTCCCAGCCTACTTTAGGTATTGTGATCCGTCGTAATGCGAACGCAGACACTAACAGTGACGCTCAAGCAATTAATGCGGTTTATTCCGTCTTTTTAATGGGGATAAAGGGACTCGCGTTGTATTTCATATATGGTCGGGGAAATCGCTTAGCTGAGGAAAGAAGAGGGAAATGACCTCTAAGGAATCGTCTGTTATTAAAATAAAAAAAATTAAGTAAAATAAAAACGCCACCTTCAAAAGAAAGCCCCTTTACAAATAAAAATAACCATTCTTTCTTTGTGAAGAGAGTGGAGAAATAAACGCAGTACAACTTATTCCATAGTGGCATAAACTGCATCACTTGAACCGTTAAAAGTAAAACGGTTATAATTTCTCTAACCGATAAGTTTGTGATAGTCGGTGCATTAAATTTTAAAGGAGATGATTGTATGAATTGTCCTCAATGTGGTAACGAAATGTTAAAAGGGAGTTTATTAGGAGATCGCTATGCGATTAAGTGGCAGCCCGACGATAAAAAATTAGTCGGTGGTATATTTGCTAGCGGAGGATTCGCTTTAAAGAGTAATGGTTCTTTCTTAAGTCGCCCTAAAGCAGAGGCTTTTGTTTGTGAAAACTGTGAATTATTAACCGTCGATCTAAAAACGCAACGTAAAAAATAAAAAGCTCTTAAAATAGCTGGAAAGGCTTGAATTTTCAAGTCTTTTTTTATTAATCAGGGGAAAAATGTTTTAAGACCTCTTGTTAAATTCGCTTGCTTTCTTATTAGTTATTTTATTCGTGTACTTTCGTGAATCGATTCTTATTCATCGCTAACAGGGTTCGCGAGTGAGCAATTGTTCAATGGAACGTTTCAAGAGGTGTTTTCTTTTACTAATTCATTTAGTAGATAGTTCTTGTTGCTGGCTAATCAGTGTCGGATAATAGCTGTTTTAATTAAAAGGATGAAGGGAAACCGAAGTGATTAATTTTTAAGTATGGTTGAAGATAAGCATAATAATTAACTATTGAGGAGGAACATGCTATGCTAAAGATATAAAGCAATGGTGAGAAAAACCTTGCTTTAAAAGCAAAAAATAGGAGGAAATCGTATGGAGAAAAAGGTGTTTGATCTATTAAATAAAGTGGTTGCTACACAAGGTGTTTTCTATACTCGGCTGCATCAATTTCATTGGTATGTAAGCGGAACACGTTTTTTCACACTGCATGAAAAGTTTGAAGAATTGTATGATCAGGTGACAGCTGATATGGATGAGGTTGCTGAACGTTTATTAGCTATTGGTGGTCAGCCATATGCCACTTTAACAGAATTTATTGAACATTCTGTTATTAAAGAAAGTACTAGTGATCAAGCATTATCACAAGATCAAATGGTAGAAGCGATTGTCAACGATTATAGAACATTAATTGCTTTGTATGATGAAGGTATTCACTTAACCGATGAAGCAGAAGACTTTCCATCAAATGATATGCTCATTGCTTTAAAATCCGAGGCTGAAAAAACAATTTGGATGTTAAATGCTTACTTAGATAAAAGTGCTAATGAAAAATAGTCATAACATCTCCCTCCGTTATAAGAGGGAGTTTTTTTGTTCAGTGAATTCTTTTTAAGAAGATTGTTTAAGTTTATTGGCGTATTTTTCTATTTAAAGCTTAATAAAAGATTTAAAAAAGAAGTATTATCCATTTGGACAATACTTCTTTTCAAATGTTAATGAAAGTGTTTTACTTATTTTTTAACGATGAATCGCTCTTCTACTGGTTGGAACTCTTTAGGGCCAGCTGGTGAACCGATTTCGCCAAATGGCATTTGAGCGACTAATTCCCAGTCTCTAGAAATGCCATAAGTTTCATAAACTTTTTCATCAATCACACCATTATAGTGTTGTAAGGAAGCACCTAAATGTTTCTCAGCAAAAGCAGTCCATACATTAAATTGATGCATAGCATTAGTATGTTGAGCCCAAGTAGGGAAACCATCAGCAAAGATAGGGAATTGTTCTTGCAAACCTTTAACGACTGTTTTATCTTCAAAGAAGAGAACGGTTCCGTATGCATTTTTGAACATATCCATTTTTTGTTGTGTTCCTGTGAAATCAGCATCTCCCATCATCTCTTTTAAAGATTCTGTAGTTAAATCCCAAAGTTGTTTGTGGTTATCGTTTAATAGTAAAACGATACGTGTACTTTGTGAGTTGAAAGCTGAAGGTGTAAATTTAATTACATCTGCAATGATACTTTCAATTTCTGAGTCACTGATTGGTGATGCAGCCTTCAAATCGTAAATTGAGCGTCTTTTCTCAATCATGTCTAAAAAGTTTTCTTTTGGTTCTTTACTAAATAATCCCATTTATTTCACTCCTAAATCTAATTTGTAATTGCTCTAATCAGATACACTCAAAGCTTAGTTTTCGTATATCTCTATTTTTAAGTATACACTATTCTTAACAAATAGCAAGTATAAGTTTCAAATTTTTTCTAAAGTTACTAAAAGTTTTGATCGATTGGAGTTATTTGTTGCGAACTTACCGGATGATTGCATGATTGAGGTCGCTGCTTCACTAGGAGTCAATGGTCCACGACCTTACGCAGTAGGAAAAGTAGGAACATTCTATAAAGGCATGATCGAAGGGCAACACGCTTTTGAACAATTAACGGTCGAAGCCTACCTTGAAGAATCTTATGATAAGGCCTTACAAGCACTTACTTTAAATCGTACGGTTGTCGATGCCAAAAAGGCGCGTCAAGTCTTGGATGCTTTGATTGAAGCCAACAAAGAATATTGGCCGACTTTAAAATAAAGAGGGATACGACGTAAGAGTTATGCTTACGTCGTTTTTCTAAATAAGGAGAAGGTGTTTAATGAAGATATTAGCAGCAATCGATTCCTTTAAAGGATCAATGACTAGTGAACAAGCCAATTTATGCGTTAAAGATGCTTTACCTAATCATTCAGTCACCTGCTTTCCAATCGCAGACGGCGGTGAGGGAACAGTGGATGCCTTTGTATCGGTATTAAAAGGGGAATATATTACACAAACCATCAAGGGTGTTGATGGTAAGGCATTTAATGGAAAATGGGGATGGATTGAGCAGGAAAAATTAGCCATTATAGAAGTAGCACAAGGAGCAGGTATTATTCATGCCGACCCTAAAAACTTAGACCCTACGCGCCATACTAGCTATGGGGTAGGACAACAACTGATACAAGCACTTGATTTTGGTGCTGAAGGGATTATTCTTGGTTTAGGTGGTAGTGCGACCGTTGACGGAGGAATGGGCTTACTTCAAGCGCTAGGCTTAAAATTTTTTGATAGCCACCAGCAAGAGTTGCCCATTTTACCTGTAGAGTTGAATCGAGTAGCAAGTATGGATCCGTCAGGTCTAGATCGACGGATGAAGCAGGTTGATTTAATACTTGCCTCTGATGTAAATAATCCCTTAATAGGTCCTAAAGGAGCAAGCTATGTCTTTGGGCCACAAAAAGGGTTAGCTACTAAAGATCTTCCTACTTATGATGCTTCGATGAAAAATTACGCCGATCTATTGTTCGAGGCCACAAAAAAAGACTATCGACATTTAGAAGGGGCCGGAGCAGCAGGAGGGATCGGTTTTGCCTTATCGACCTTTTTTGGAGCCAAATTTAGAAATGGGCTTTTCTTATTGGCTGAAAAAGGGAACCTTGACGCATTGATTAAAGAAGCCGATCTGATTATAACTGGTGAAGGTAGATTCGATGATCAGTCCCTCAGTGGCAAAGTACCTATTGGAATCAGTCGTTTGGCTAAAAAGTATCAGGTACCCGTCTTGTTATTTGCTGGACAGATTGATAGTCAACAAGTTGCCCTTCCTGAAGAGAACTTACTCGCCTTAATACCTATTGTTGATCGCCCCATGGAATTGGAGCGAGCAATGGAATTGAGTCAACAACTGTTAACCAAAGCTGTGGAGAGGACGATCAATCTGATTGAGTTCGCTCAAAAAAAATAAGCCAGTTTGCTCAAAAAAGCTGGTTTGCTTATAAAATGAAATGCTTTAATAGAAAAAAGACTGTCAAAAAGGATGTTCCTTTAAGGTTATTTCAAAAAGTTGAAAGCGTTCTTACAATTGTATATAGTTAATTAGAGTTATAAATATAGTATGATTGTGTATTGTATGCGAATAATTCAGTTGAAAATATTTTCTGGAGGAATGGGATGCTTTCTACAAAATTGTTTGTTGTTTTCTTAATATTTCTTTTAGTTTTAATGATGGTTGCGATTTATCAATGGTATAAAGAAAAAGATCCTTACAAGAGAACAATTAATAAGTGTATCAGTATTATTTTAATAATAATTAATTTACTCGCTTTTCTTCCTTTTATTGCATATTTGTTTCATAAATTCTAAAAGGAGACCTTATTAAAAAAATAAAGGTCGTCTTATTAGGGCAATTGAATGTTAAATAATCTTAAAACAGATTTTTAATCTATGTTTGACCGTTGGGGGGCTCAAGAATTTGAGTCTTCTTAATAGGACGCAGGTATTGTCTAATATAAAGATTTCAACTCGAATCATAAGTAATAGGTTAACCAACTCCATTGTTAGTGTTCGGTCAATAATAAAGAGTGTCATTCAATATCAAGGATCAGTTAGGGCACAAAATAATTAAAATTTAAACCATTAACTATACGTTTTGTTTGCACTCTGTGATATACTATCTTAAAAAGGAGGTTGTTCAAATGATTCATTATACGTCAACAGATTTAGGGACCAATGTTTCAGAAGAAGAAGTGATTGATCAAATCAAACAAGCCACTAAACCTATTCGTTTCACCCATTGGGAAGGGATGGGAACTCCCATTCATAATCAAGAAATTTCGAAAGAAGAAGCCATTGAAATTATAAGAAATGAACACACAACATTGATTACTGAAAATGATAAAATCATTAATGTGCAGACCTTTGAGGCATATAATAGACCCTAATTCTTCAAATCAATGCAGTCGTTAATTGGAACGATTGATGCGACGGTTTAAACAATAAAAGTCTGGTGGTTTAAAAGTTAAATAAATAGGGCTGAGGATAAGACAACTTTATCTTCAGCCCTATTTATTTATCTTACATTAAGTTTTATATAATTCTAAGATTGTTTTCATTATTTTACACAAAATTCTGGACTGGATTAAACGCTAGATGCTCAATTTTTATGGTCTGTAAGCATCCCTTTAGGGGGTTCAAACAGTCCTGTGCTAAACTATTACTAAAGAGAGATGGAATCTTTCCAGTACTAGAAAATAGAAGGAGTGTTTGATATGAAAGCCATTGTTATCAATCAATACGGCGATACCGATCAATTTGTAGAAGCCAATCTACCTAAACCGCAGCTTAAAGACAATCAAGTTTTGATTGAATTGCATGCCACATCCATCAACCGCTTTGATACCAAGGTGCGAAGAGGTGAGATGGCTGAAGTAATTTCTTTTGACTTTCCCATTATTTTGGGACTGGATGCTGCCGGAGTAGTGGTGGAGATAGGTAAAGATGTTACTCAATTCAAAGTGGGGGATGAAGTCTTTGCCAATTCCTCTTTAAAAAGTGGAACCTACACTGAGTATGTGGCGGTTAAGGAGAGTTTAGTTGCCCATAAGCCGAAAAATATAACATTTAAAGAAGCGGCCGCTGTTCCAATGGTGGGTCTAACTGCTTGGCAAGCCATGGTGGAGTTTGGTCGAGTTAAAGAAGGTGACCACGTGCTGATTCATGCCGGTTCGGGTGGTGTAGGCAGCTTTGCTATTCAAATCGCTAAAAGTTTTGGTGCATATGTTTATTCAACAGCCAGTGGTAAGAATGAAGACATGCTTAAAAAGCTGGGCGTTGATAGCTTCATTAATTATAAAACCACTGATTTTGCTGAGGTGGCTAAAGACTTAGACTTAGTCTTAGATACCTTGGGTGGCGAAACACTAGCTAAAAGTTTGGCTCTCGTAAAGGACGGCGGACGAATTGTTTCTACCGTGGGTCAAGCCGACCAGGAAAAAGCTAAAGCAAGAAACATTACGGTTGAAGCTCTTGCGGCCAAATCGAATGGAAACCACTTAGCCAAACTAGCTGAGTTAATTGAAAAGGGCCAAGTTAAACCTTATATCGGGCATGAATTCCCATTGACGGCTCATGGCTTAAGTGAGGCTCATAAAATCAGTGAAAGCCACCATGCTAAGGGTAAAATAGTGATTGTCATCAAATAAGGCCAATAGCTTTCTTCAAATGGGAGAAGTACAGCTGACGTAGGCATCTCACTGCTTTTTGAGCAATGCTGATGGCAAATAAATATTTTATGAGCGTTGAAATAAAAAATAGCAATTTTGATTCAAAACACCTTAGCAAACTATCAAAAACAAACGCTATCAATCAGAGTTTTGTTGATTCTGCACAACTATCCGGACTTCGTTTCATGTAATTTATTGTTGTTTTATAAAAGTGTAAATGTTATACTTTATTTACTTTATAAAGCGCTTTAAAGTTAAAATTTTATTAGAAACGGAGAATACACATGAATGAAACAATGCAAATTGCCAATAGTTTGGTGATGTGGATTTTAGCGATTATTATTGTATCAACTGTAATCATTCAATCCTTTATTTTTTATCGTCTTGCAAAGAATCACGTTAAAAACACTAATTTATTAAGTAATGAAGAGGTAAAGAAATCATTTAAAATTGGAATTATAGGAACGATTGGTCCAGCTTTTGCTGTTTTTGCGGTAGCCATCGCCTTAATTTCTCGGATTGGAGGACCAATTACCTTCGCAAGAATAGGAATTATCGGATCGGCTGCTTTTGAAATTATTTCAGCTCAGATAGGTAGTGGGGGAACTGCTGGTACAGCAGAGTTTATGCCTAAGATGTTATCTGCTGCTGCTTGGGTTATGACTTTAGGAGGAGCAGGATGGCTGGTTGTGGTCTTCTTTGCTACTAAAAGAATAGATGGTATCCAAGAAAAAATGAAAAAAGCCAACCCTTTAACCATCGCTTACATGTCTGTCTTTGCACCTTTTATTATCTTTTTCACCCTAGGTTATAAAGAAGTCATCAATAAGGGAATTTTACAAGAAAACTCTTCGATTGCTCCTATGGCGGCATTAATTGCCGGAGGTTTAGCCACTGTTGCTATTAATAAAATCGTTGAAAAAGATCGTTCTAAAAAGTGGTTGAAGGAATGGTCTATGGGTTTTTCAGTTATTGCTGCAATGATTGTTGGAAGCATATTAAGTTAAGGAGAGAAAAATGGAAAATAATAAAAATTTATCAAGTAATTTTCAAAAGTCCATACATTTTTGGGGAAGGGTAACAATCGCAATTGCATTAATTTCAACTTTAATGATTCCCTCCTACTTAACCTTTGTATTAGGTCATTATCCTGACATTGCAGATATCATTTCTGGATTAATTTCGATTGTTGGGTTCGTGGGAGTTATTTGGTTCGTAGAGCCGATATCCTATTTCCCCACTCTTGGTCCAGCGGGTACTTATATGTCATTTTTATCTGGTAATATTGGGAATATGCGTATGCCAGTCATCGCTGCTACACAAGACGCTCTTGATTTAAAACCAGGATCTGAACAGGCTGAAGTAGCTGGGATATTTGCTATTATTTCTTCAACACTTACAAATCTTTTCATCTTGGGCATTGTCATGGTAGCTGGTCAAACGATTATCAATAGCTTACCACCTACCATCTTAGCTTCTTTTGATTTTGCCTTACCAGGAGTATTAGGAGCAATGATGATAACGTTAGGTTCCAAGGTTAAGAAAAATAATTTAATGGTTTTAGTCTTAATTGCTGTAGCAACTATGATTTTCATTAAATTCTCACCAAATTTTTTACCAGAAAGTATATATAAATTAATTTCATCAGCTGATGTAGGTATAGTCGCTTTATTAGGAATTGCTTATTCCTTGTATAGGGCCAAAAATGATGTAGAGTCAAACAATAAGGAATAAAAGATTTTAATTGACATTTTAATAATTAGTTAGATTTTAAGGAGGATAAATAATGAACTTTATTGAGAAAGCCAAAGAATTAGAAACTCAAATAATCGAAACGAGAAGATACTTACATCAGTATCCAGAATTAAGTGAACATGAGTTTGAGACTCAAAAGTACCTTATGAAGCGTTTGGAGGAGTTAGGGATACCTTATGAAAAGGTTGGTATAACTTCTTTGGTTGCCCATATTAAAGGTGGGAAGCCTGGTAAGACGGTTGCATTGCGTTCGGATATTGATGCCTTGCCTATTCTAGAACAATCGGGAGCTGAATACTCTTCTAAAGAAGATGGAAAAATGCACGCTTGTGGGCATGACGGTCATATGTCGATGCTATTAGGTGCTGCAAAAATGTTGACAGATATTAAAGAAGAATTACCAGGAGAAGTTCGCTTATTATTTCAAGAAGCGGAAGAAACCTTTACAGGAGCAAGAAGGGTTGTAGCTGATGGAGGAATGGAGGGTGTCGATGCGGTCTTTGGAATGCATGGTATGCCTATCGAAGTAGGAACATATGACATAACATCTGGTTATCGGATGGCAGGGTGCGATACAATCTACGTGAGCTTTGAAGGGGTTTCTGGACATGGATCCATGCCTCATAAAGCAAAAGATACGATTTTACCTGCTGCAGAGTTTGTGACTCAACTCAATGCAATGATCACTAAATTTGTGAATTCACAGTCTCCGATTGTGCTAACGGTAGGTAAATTTAACGGAGGAACTAAAGCAAACGTTATTTCTAAATATACTAAACTAGATATCTCTATGCGTTATTTACATGAAGAGACAAGAAAAATTATTCATAATAAGATTAAAGATTTGGCTGCTGGCTTAGAAAAAATCTATGATATTTCAATCAATGTTGAAATTGAAGAAAGTACAATTAGTTTGTATAATGATGAAAGAATCACTGAAATTGCTGCTAAAGCAGCTGAAAAAGTTTTTGGACCTGGAAAGAACGTTCACGGCCCAATCATGATGGGATCAGAAGACATGCCATATTATTTCCAAGAAGCACCTGGAGCTTATGCAATGATGGGTTATAGCAATGAAGAGAAAGATACAATTTATTTCCCTCACCATGAAAAATTCAATATTGATGAAGACTATTTGAAGTTTGGTGCAGCCCTACATGCGCAATTCGCATGGGATTTCTTACATATAAGCGAATAGTCTTTTGACTACTACTGAAAGTATGTTTTTAATTTAAGGATACTTATCTTTTTTGGCTCTATGTCAAATAGGGTGGATGGAAGAAAAAACACTTCCTTCCATCCTATTTATTATAGAGCCTCTTTTTTCTAATAAGCCTAATGGTTAGTAGACTTACTGACGATTAGGTTTTTTATTAATTAATTAGGCTATACACATATGTTACAAAACAATGATTATTAGCTAACAGATTTTGATTATAAGGGACTTCCAATTGATACTGAATATAAACGCATAATTGATAAACGCAATGACTATCATCAAATAATTAACTCTCTTCACTTGATAGATGCTTATCGAACCGGCTTTCTTCAACCTAATGATAAAGAGCTAGCTGAAGCTTATTGTAATTCGGTATAATTACAGGTGGAGCTGACTTGTTCGCATATAAAATTTATGTTCCACAAGTTTACGTGCGATAGAAAGATTTTGTTGAACAGATAATAAAGCGTGAAGAAAAATGTTACACTTCTCTTCTAAAATTACGCTGCTTCAAATTTTATGATTGTTTTATTAAAGGAGCTATTTCTATGAGAAACACTCAAACTTCAAAAAATTAACCCGGCTGTTGGAAATGCTTTTAGGGCTAGTTATCCTTTTAAGCATTTGTTCTTCATTTCTTTGTCTATATTTACGAACATGATAACTATACAAGATAGGACTATTAATTAGAAAACACAGGCATTTTCTTCGCCAGAAATGTTGGAAACCACGCTAATCACTAGCGCAGAGAGCGAACAACATCTAAGTAATTTGCTGAAGGAGCAGACGGCCTTACTCGTTTTAAGAGATAATTATGAAGGTTTTCTAAGGGCTGATTTTGAGGAAGGAGATAAAACTTTTACTATTACTCTTACAGATGAAGATTTCAAAGCTTCAATTAATTTATTAGGGGCAGGCCATCCAGATGTTTTGCCAGCATGGCAGAAGATGAAGAAAGAACTGAAAGCTGCTTATAATGAAATTGCCAAAGGGTTGGA
The DNA here is from genome assembly GCF_050409445.1 of Facklamia sp. P13055. Taxonomy (NCBI): domain Bacteria; kingdom Bacillati; phylum Bacillota; class Bacilli; order Lactobacillales; family Aerococcaceae; genus Facklamia; species Facklamia sp. P13055. Next base: position 6,874 of record NZ_JBNUPL010000020.1, on the reverse strand, counting down.
AGGCGATTACCGCTTCAACTTGGTAAATCCAGCTGCTGCAGACGAACAGGTCTGATCAATTTTAATTGTGTATGATATACCGATGAGACATACGAGTAGATAAACTTAAAAGATAAGTAACTTATGCCTTTAATTATTGAAGTTTTTTAAATACTTAAAATAACTATCAATAAAAAGCGAATTTGATTGGGGTCTTGCTAAAACACAGACAAGATACAATAAGAGGGAATTTCTTAATAAAGATTATAAAAATATTGTGGAGCAGGATGGTTTTGGATCCTTCTTCAAAGCATCCTGACCATCATGCAGTTGGAATCTAGCTTTCTATCGACTTCAGCTTATCAGCTGCTGTAGGGGCTGTCTTGAACTATCATTGTCGCTATCAATACTATCACTTTGAATTTAGACGACAAGTGAGCCAATAGCTAAAAAGCTCGCCTGCTAGGGCGAGCTTTTGTGTGAGTAAACTTAGATTAGGCAGCTTCAAACTGACTATTATAGAGGTCGGCGTAGAATCCTTGTGCTTGAATTAATTGGTCATGGTTACCTTGTTCTATGATATTACCATCTTTTAGGACTAAGATTAAATCAGCATTACGAATAGTTGATAAGCGGTGGGCAATGATAAAGGAAGTTCGACCCTCAGTTAATTTATCCATGGCTTCTTGGATAAGCACTTCTGTTCGTGTATCTACTGAAGATGTTGCCTCATCTAGAATTAATAATGGCGCGTCCTTAATGAGCGCACGGGCAATGGTTAGTAATTGTTTTTGCCCAACTGATAGGGTAACTTTTTCATCTAAGATAGTGTCATAAGTATGGGGGAGGGTATTAATAAAATGGTCAATGCCGACAGCTTGACAAGCCGCAATCATTTCAGCTTCTCCCACATCTTTTTTATTAAAGAGTAAGTTTTCACGAATGCTTCCTTCAAATAGCCAAGTATCTTGTAAAACCATAGAGAAGTAATCATGAATTTCACTACGTTTCATTTTTTGGATATTTTTACCGTCTAGACGAATCTCACCCCTATCAATTTCATAAAAGCGCATTAATAAGTTCACAATTGTGGTTTTCCCCGCACCGGTTGGCCCAACAATGGCAATCTTTTTGCCTGGCTTGGCATAGGCAGAGAAGTCGTGAATAATCATTTCTTCAGGATCGTAGCCAAAATGAACATGGTCGAATTCAATTAAACCCTTAACGTCTTCTAATTGACGCGTCTTATGGTTTTCATCTTCTAATTCTGCTTCATTAAGAAAATCAAACACACGAGCCATAGCAGCGCGAGCCTGAGCTAAAGCTTGGCTGGATTGAGCCAACTGTTGAATCGGCCGAGAGAACATCCGAATATACATCATAAAGGCGACAATGACTCCAATCGTTATCTGACCTTCGATTACTAAGGCTGCACCGAAGATACACACCAATACATAACCAAAGTTACCAATAAAAATCATTAAAGGCATGGCAATACCTGAGAGAAATTGGGCTTTCCAAATGCTACTTTCTAAATCTTCATTAATCGTCCGAAAGGTTTCCTTGGCGAATTCGATGGCATTATATGAACGTACAATAGCATGGCCAGTATACATTTCTTCTATATGGCCGTTAATGTCGGCTAAGTGGTTTTGTTGTTGCTTAAAAAAGCTTCTGGATTTTATCATTAGAAAAATAGTGATTCCAAAACCAACTACAACGGTTGCGATAGAAACAAAGGTCAAAGTAACATCTGTGCGAAACATCATAATAAGTGTTCCGATTAACATAGTGGTAGCAGAAACAAGGGTAGACATACTTTGGTTGAGTGTTTGCCCTAAAGTGTCTAAGTCATTGGTCACTCGTGACAGGGTATCGCCTTGCGAATGTTGGTCAAAATAATTAAGAGGCATGCGGTTGACCTTGTGACCAATCCCTTCACGCAAATTTTGCGTTAAACGTTGTGAGATAGTTGCCATGATAAAGGAAGCACCATAGTTGGCAACAGCCCCCAAAGCAAACAACATAGCTAAATAAGTGGCTTGTTGACTGATCTTTTCTAAATTCATTTCATTCATCATGCCTTGAGCAATTAAGTCGGTAATTTGGCGAATTCGATCCGGTCCGATTACTGAAATATAAGAACCAGCTATTGAGAAAAGAAGAGCCAATGCAAAGATTAGACGGAAGCCCTTGCTATAGGTTCTTAAAGTAACAGTTTTATCTTTATTTTCCATTGTCAAGTTCCTCCTTGTTTAATTGTGAATAAGCGATTTCTTGATAGATTTTGTTGGATGTTAATAATTCTTGGTGGGTTCCTTTACCAACAATTCGTCCCTTTTCTATGACCATAATCAAATCAGCATCCATGATGGTTGAAATTCTTTGACCGACAATGACTTTAGTCATTTCTTTGGTTTTTTCAGCTAGAATGTGGCGCAATTTACGATCGGTTTGATAGTCAAGGGCTGAGAAGGAATCATCAAAGATAAGAATTTGCGGTTTTCGACCGATAGCTCGGGCGATGGCTAAACGTTGCTTTTGCCCACCTGAGAAGTTGGTACCGTCTTGAGCTACATAACTTTGTAATTGTTCTTCTTTTTCAGTGACGAAATCTTTTGCTTGGGCGATATCGATGGCCTCCCATATTTCGGCTTCACTGAGTGGGCTTTGGCTGGAATCGCCAAAAGCAATATTAGATTCAATGCTTCCTGAAAATAAGACAGACCTTTGGGGGACATAGCCAATAATTTCGTTTAGGCGTTCACGAGGATAGTCTTTGATCGAATTGCCATTAATCAAAATTTCTCCTTCAGTGGTATCGAATAAACGTGGAATCAAGTTGATCAAGGTGGATTTACCAGATCCAGTTGACCCGATAAAGGCGAGGGTTTGACCAGCTTTTGCTTCAAAGGATATATCCTCCAGTACAGGCTTAGAAGCACCTGGATAAGTAAAGCTAACATCTTGGAATACCAGCGACCCTTTATCTTTTTCTTGTGGGGCATTTTCTGGATAGATGAGACTCGATTTAGTATCTAGTACTTCACCGACTCTTTTAGCAGAAACCATGGTACGAGGCGTTATAATGAAGATCATAGTCATCATCATAAAACCAATCACTACTTGCATGGCATAAGATGAAAAGACAATCATATCTGAAAAAAGAACGATTTTTTCTTGAAAGGCAGCAGCTGCAATCAAATAGGCGCCTACCCAATAAACACCTAAAGTCAAACCGTTAGAAACAAGCATCATTAGAGGGTTCATAAAACTCATTGTTCGGTAAATGACTAAGTTTAAACCGGTTAGTTCTTGGTTAGCGTCTGAGAATTTTTCGGTTTGATAGTCTTCCGCATTATAAGCACGAATTACGCGCATACCGGATAGGGTTTCTCGCATGATACGGTTCAAGCGGTCGGTTAAGCTTTGGACTAGCTTTTGTCTAGGTAAAACGATGGATAAGAGGATAATAATGGTTGTTAACATTAAGCCAACAGCAGTAAAGGTTACCCACATCCATTCCACATTTTTTGTAGAAATTTTACCAATAGCTAAAATAGCCATCATCGGTCCTCTAACAATAATTTGTAGGCCCATAGCCAAGAAGACTTGAATTTGAACGATGTCATTGGTTGTTCGCGTTAATAAGCTAGGAATGGAGAAATCTTGCAATTCTTTTGTTGAATAATCCATAACAGAATCAAAAACGTCACGTCTCAATCCCGAGGCAAAACTAGCTGCCACTCGTGCTGATAGGAAGACAACTATCAGCGATAAGACGAGACCAATAATCGATAGACCAACCATCTTAGATCCTGGATGATAGAGATCTGAAACAGCTACTCCCGGATTTTGCAGTCTTTGTGTAATTTCTGACATATAGCCAGGTACTTGCAATTCAATCCAAACGCTAGCAATGATTAAGATAATAGCAGTTATCATCGTGGCAACTTGTTTAGCGGTTAGTCTTTTAAATATTTTAAACATGAGTATCCTCCTTTTGATCCAATAATTTATTGGCCCTTATAATATTTTGGTCTATTCGCAGAAAAATTTTATGCAAGCAATTAATTTCTTCTTGTGAGATTCCATTCAGAAGGGTTTGTTTGATCATGATAATAAACGCTTCAATTTTACTCGATTTTTCAAGACCTAATTTTGTTAATTGTATGACTTTATGACGTTTATCTTCCGCATAGGGAAAAGTTTCAATAAAACCATTACGTTTCATCCGTTGAATTAAATGGCTGGCCACAGATTTAGAAATGTTTAAGTGGTCTTCAATATCCTTTTGAAAAACGTCTGAGTCTTGATGGCAGTATAGGTACATAATAGTGTGTCCTTGTGGACCGTCTAAATGTTGTATATCATAATCATTTGCATAACGCATTTTAAGTTGTTCGGCCTGGTGGATTGTATGTTTTAAATGATAGAGCATGGAAGTCTCCTTTCATATTAGTTACCATGAGAACTATTTTAAAGCAATCCTTTCCAATGTCAATCATTATGATCTGAAAGCTCTCTCTTTTTAAGATTTAATATTTCCTCCAAAAGCTTCATTCCGGCTTCTAATTCATTAAAATCAGCTCTAGCATATCCAACTACTAAACTAGCGGGTCTTCTTTTTTTATTTAATTCATAGTCTGCTAAAGGGGATAGAGCCATGCTGCTTTTTTTTGCTATCTCAACAATTTTACTTTCACTAAGAGTAGTAGCGTGAATTTCCAATAATAGGTGGAGCCCCGCGTTTGTACCAACAATTTTGAGATTATCGAAGTTTTTAGCCCATTCTTCTAATAATTGTCTTTTCTTAGCATATTTTCGTCGCATGCGGTTAACATGACGCGTAAAATGTCCACCAGCCATGAATTGTGCTAAGACATTTTGGGTCAATCGTGGAACGGGACAAGAAAAATAATAAGGGTATTCTTTAAATTTTTGTAAGAGCGAGTCTGGTAAAAGTATAAAAGATATTCTTAAAGCGGGACTAATTAATGATGAAAAAGACTGTAAGTAGATAACATGGTCATGTGAGTCGATCGCCTTTAAAGGGGGAATAGGCTTACCTTGATAGCGAAATTCACCATTATATTCATCTTCAATTATCCATTTATCGTCTTGATTGGCCCACTCTAATAGTTCTTGTTTGCGTCCGATTGTCATAATCGAGCCCGTCGGAAACTGGTAAGAGGGGGTAACATAGAGTAAGTCCATTTCTTTTTTATCAGTGGGACTAGGATTTGCACCTTCTTGATCTAATTCAATCGGTATCTGTTCAATTTGATTGGCTTTTAAAAAATCACCCCAGCGATGAAAACCAGGATCTTCAACACCGATTTTAGCCTTACCAATCAATTTAACTAAGAGTAAAAGTAAGTTTTCAGTTGAGGAGCCAATAATAATGTGACTAGGAGAAGCCTTAATTCCTTTGGCATTCCATAAGTAGGTAGCAATCGTTTCACGTAAATGATGTTCACCGAGTTTAGAGCCTTTTTCAGTCAAATATCTTGCATCTTGATTGAGACACTCCATAGTAATTTTTTTCCAAGTGGCTACTGGAAATTCAGGATCCACTCCCTTGTAACGCCAATCAATAGCTGGCTGGCTTTCTGCTTCTATTTCACTTAGCTGCCATTGATTGGGTTCTTTTAAACTTAACTTTTGGCTGAGAACGAAATATCCCTTTCGCTGAATAGCTTCAATATAGCCTTCTGCGGCTAACTGATCCAAACTAGCTGTTATAGTATTAAGGCTGACCCCACGGTCTTTAGCCATTTGTCTTTTACTAGCTAGCTTTTCACCGGGATTTAATTGACCTTGTAGGATTCTTTGTTTGATTTCATTATATAATTGTAAGTATAACAATCTGGTACCCTCACATTCTTTTGTTTTGGTACTTTATATAGTACCAAAATCTTTTATCATATAGCTATAGAAGGGAATGATTTTATGTCTAAAGAAATTATTGATCCAAAAACTTTTGTCGGTGGCGTGATTATGGATGTTATGAATCCAGAGCAAGCTAAAATTGCTGAAGCGGCGGGTGCAGTGGCTGTTATGGCTCTAGAACGTATTCCAGCAGATATTCGTCAAGCAGGTGGCGTTAGCCGGATGTCCGATCCAGCCTTAATCAAGTCGATTCAAGAAGCTGTTTCTATCCCGGTTATGGCTAAAGTGCGTATTGGTCATTTTGTCGAAGCGCAAATCTTACAAGCTATTGACGTTGATTTTATTGATGAATCTGAAGTTTTATCACCAGCTGATAATGACCATCATATAAATAAGACAAATTTCCAAATACCTTTTGTATGTGGAGCTAGAAATATTGGCGAAGCTCTCCGTCGTATTCAAGAAGGAGCTTCCATGATTCGGACCAAAGGAGAAGCGGGAACAGGAGATGTGGTTCAAGCTGTGACCCATATGCGGTCGATCCAAGCGGGCATTAAACGTATTCAAGCCATGGATGAAGATGAACTATATGTCGAAGCCCGTGACTTAAAGGTACCTTATGATTTACTTAAAAAAGTGCATGAAACGGGTGAATTACCAGTAGTTAACTTTTCTGCTGGTGGGGTAGCGACTCCTGCCGATGCAGCTTTAATGATGCAATTAGGTGCTCAAGGGGTCTTTGTTGGGTCTGGTATTTTCAAATCAGGTAACCCTGAAAAAAGAGCCAAAGCAATTGTTCGAGCTGTTGAAAATTATCAAGATCCTAAAGTCATCGCTGAAGTGTCAGAAGATTTGGGTGAAGCCATGGTCGGCTTGAACCCAGATGAAGTCGAAGTGATTATGGCTAATCGCGGTAACTAATCGAAAAGATACATGCTTCAAAAAAGAGGCTCTTTGTCAAATAGGGTTGATGAGTAGGTGAGGTAACCGACTGGTTACTTCA
>NZ_JBNUPL010000019.1:0-25844 GCF_050409445.1 Facklamia sp. P13055 | reverse complement strand
TGATAATGTCTCAAGAGAACACAAATCAAAATGTCCCACTTCTGAGTTATACTTCCTTCAGGGGGGTTAGATGGGGGTTTATTTAATAATGTTCGAACAAAGAAAATATGCCGTCATTCAATCGGTTGCACAGGGCCGAAAATCAAAAGCCAGAGCCCAGGTGGAGCTCGGTTTAACACGTCGCTCAATTAGTCGACGACTAACTGTCTATAAAACCGATGGTAAATTAGGCTTTCAACATGGAAATGAAGTGATTGGCTTTGCTTACCTTAGTGGTTTTTATAAAGCCTTTTTGCCTCAGACTGCTTTACTTTCAATCTATACAGCTGAAGGTTGTCCAGTAAAGGGGGGCGGTCATGAACTTTATACGGTGATAGTGGTGATGCTCTCTCAAACTAATATCGAATACATCATTTCTACCATTGTCGCTGATAATTATCGCTCTCTAAGCTTTCATGAAAAAGAAGGCTTTAAACCTATGCTTACTTTCCCAAAATTAGTGCGCAAAGCTGAACGCTTTATTGATGTGATTTGGATGTGAAAAGTTATAAGAGCTGTTTCACCAAACCATTCAATATCCAGCAGTTGAATTCGACTTTGAAAGAGACCAATTAATTACTGATTAATTATATCACTACACAGTCAAATAAATAGCAGGTTTGTTGAAGTTTCATTTTAAACTCCATTATAAACCTGCATTTATTTTTGAAAAACTATTCGGGATAAGTAAAGCTTAAATCAGTCACTTTTTCAAGATTTTTTACATATCGCTTTGCTTGATATTTAGCCATTGGTAGGTTTTGATCGAGATAATTTCCACAATCTCTGGCAGTAGCACCAGGTATCTCCCCTTCAAAGTCTGCTGTGAATTTAAAGGTTTCTTTAATTAAATTCAAAACTTCTAGCCCTTCTAAGGCGTCCGTTAAAATTAAATAGAAACCCGTACGACAGCCCATTGGTCCAAAATAAATGACTTCCTTTTTATATTTTTCGTGATTACGTAAAAAAGTTGCTGCTAAATGCTCAATTGTATGTATTTCTGCTGTATTCATTACGGGTTCAGCATTTGGTGCTGTGAAACGTAAGTCATAAGTATGTAGTTTTCTTCCACCAATCTCATCTGTTCGAGACAAGTAGATACCGGGTTTTAAGATTAAATGATTGATGGTAAAACTTGGTATTTTTTCCAATAGAATTCCTCCTTTATATTGCTTCCAATGTAACGAAAGAAGAATTATCTGTCAATTTTTAGTTAAATAAAAAGTATATTAGAATAAAATGGATGATTAAACGCAAAAGATGATGGCTTATATTAGCTTGTCGACTACTTACCAATCGATCGCGATAGAGCGTAATGGAAAGGGCTAGTAACAAGATAGAAATAGCAATGTCTAAAGGTTTCAAGCTTGACCATAAATTCATTAGGGTCAAAAGAAATAGCAAATCAATAACAGTCAATGTTATCTTTGAAATATTGAGCTCATTTTTTATTCCTAAAATGCCAGTTATAAACACTATAGATGCATAGATAAAGACTATTATGTTCATCACAAACCTCCCTTTACTTCAGTTTTTTAAAATATATCATATATCGCTAATATAGTAAATGTGAATTTCTAATCTGTATATTTAAGTTCTCCTTGTTTATTGCTGTTCTAATTGACCAGCCATAAAAAGGTAAGTATGAAATTTCGATAGCACCGACATCTTGTGTATCTAAATAATTAAGGTGTCTTTTTTCTAATTTTTCAATTGTTTCACTATGAGGATGATTATAAGGATTGTCCTTCCCAGATGATATGAGCGCTAATTCTGGTTGCAGTTGGTCTAATAGATCTTCACTAGTAGAAGTTTTACTACCATGATGACCAATTTTTAAAACGTCTATTTTTTCACTTGAAAAAACTTGTAACAAAGATTTTTCTAGCTCAATTGGTAGATCTGCCATATTAAGAAATTTTTTATCGTCTATTACAAAAGAAGTGATTAGCGAAGAAGCATTACTAAAATCATCTTTAAGACTCGCAGGCATATCCAAACAAATTATCTCAATTTGATTGCCTCCTACCCTCACCTTAGTTCCCGGATTTAAGATGTGATGCTGGGTCTGATTAGGAATTTTATTTGCCATGGTTTGCCATATTGCTGACTCTTTAGTGAATTTTGAATAATACAGATGTTTTATTTCAATCTCTTGGATAAGTGTTATCAAATTACCAAGGTGGTCGATATCTGGATGAGTGATAATGACGCCTTCCAAACTAGCAATTCCTTGTGATTTTAAAGCTGGAATGACATTTTTTAAAGCAAATTGAGTATCCAATTTATTTTTCTCCTGGTAGCTAGCCATCTTCCCTCCGGTATCAACTAACCAAGCCTCTTTTGAAAAAGCCTTTTTATAGAGTAAAGCATCTCCTTGCCCTACATCTAAAACGATGATTCGCTCACGTGGATCAAGATAAGGATAAAATAATATTCCGATTGAATAACCGATAATTAAAGATTGCCAAGCTAATTTTGGGTTGCTTTTTAAATAATAAAACCAAATAATAGCTATACCAAGTAAAAAGATTGGTAAGAAAAAGTTTCCGTTTCCTAATAAGATTGTCCCGCTTTCTATAACAGAATGAAGCGAAAGGAATTCCCACATTCTTTGGAAGACATTAGATAGATAAGTAATGAACTTTAATAAAGCTGGATAGTACTGACTAACATATAATAAAATTGAAAAAGAGAACATGCTTGGCAAAATCCATCTTTCGAATATAGGCGTAAATAAAAGCACGACTGCTAGCTGTAAAAAATTAATGGTATAAGTACTTGAGAGTAAAAGGGGCCATGAAAATAAGAAACAAAATAAAGTTAGTTCACTTTTTTCTTGCCAAGTAGTTGAAAGGCTATCGACTATACTTCCTTGATAAAAATAAATCAGATACGACATTATGAATGATAAAAGAAAGGCTAAACTTTTTATATTGAAGGGATTAATAATTAGGAGGGTTATATAAATTACTGACAAAACATCTAAAGAAGAAAGTGGCCAATCAAACCTTTTGCGTAAATCATTAATTATAATAACCGACATAGAACGGATAACACCTATAGGCCAAGCTACTAACCATGCAAAAAAGGTTAAAAGTATAAAATTGATTTTTTTACTTACTAGAGGAGAAATACCTATTCTTAATAAGATAGTATTGAGAACTCTTCGGAGATAGTTGACATGAAAACCTGAGATTGAGAAAAAGTGTAAAATTCCTAAAGTCATAAAGGCCTGTTTATAATCTTGATAAACTGTGGAATTTAAATTGTAGAGTAATTTATTATGAATACTAACTAAAGGAATCTGACCACATTTTCTTATATAATGTGTTAACCTTGCTCTAACATTAGCAAGTAATACTAAGGGGTGGTTGATTAAATTAGATTGATTCAATGAAATTTTTTTAATTTTCTTTACCTCCACCCCCCAAGCTATGCCTTTTCTTTTTAAGTAACTTTGATAGTTAAAAAGATCAAAATTGCGATTAGGCTCTACTTGCTTAATTTCGCCTTCTATTTCTAAACGATAGGAGCTAAGGGTTAAGTCAGGTAAATTTTCTTGCAAAGCTTCCTCATTCCAATAGGTCACTGTCACAGGGAAAGTGGTATCATTTTCGATAATTAAGAAGACTTCACCATAAAAAGTATTTTCACTTTGTTGGATTTGGTTTGGATTGATAGTTATAGTGGCTTCAATTTTTTCTTGGTCATTAAGCATAGAAAGTTGTTCTTGTAACTTGTTTTCTAAAAACCGATGCCTTACGAACACTAACAATAAAAAAAAGACAGCTAAAATGATTACGGCCTTATTATCACACTTAATAATTCGTATAAGGCTTAAACAAAATAGAATGAAGAAAGACAAGGTGGAATGTATAAGAAACAATAAAAACAAACTAATTAGCATAGCAATTAAAGTCCAGTGATAACGACAACTTGTCAATTTATTCATTGCTGAAGCCCTACTGTAATAAGGTCTTTTAATCCTTCAAAGGTTTTTGGACCGATGCCTGAAACTTGTAAAATATCTTCAGTGGCTTGAAAAGAACCATGGTCCTGGCGATACTGAATGATTTTTTGAGCTTTAGAAGGACCGATTTGTGGCAAAGTTTCTAATTCTGCCTGATCTGCTGTATTAATATTAATGAGTGTTTGCGTCTCCTCTTTATTAGAAGATCCTACCAACATTAACTCCTGGTTTAAGGCCGATGTTTTCTGCTCGGATTGCTCGTTTATGATTAGGGTATCCCATTCCGACTGACTATATACTGTAACCATCATCTGATCTTCTAACAGTAACGCTAAATTTAAGCTGTCTTGTGCCGCATCTTCAGTAAAACCTCCAGCCTTATCGATTAAATCAATTAAACGTGATCCTTGCTGTAATTGATAAACTCCTGGTTTCATAACCGCTCCCTTCAAATCTACATAAAGTTGTTTTAATACAGTGGTCTCATTTTCTTGACTGGTCATTTCCAATGCTAGTGAATGCTCTTCTGCTTGTAAATCAACAGTATCCCTTAATAAATTGTTTTGATTTAGCATCATAAAAACACATACACAAGCAACTAATATCAATAAAAATGGCTTATTTCTAATTTTTGCATAAACAGACGCTTTTTGACTTTTTTCAAAATAAGACTTCATGACTTTCCTCCTCACTTGACAATCTTAAATACAAGGAGAATTTCTTAAAGGCGCTTTTAAGACCCCCAGCATCAAAATACTGAGGGCCTTAAAATAAGCTTTGGATATCTCTTTTTATTTTATCCTTTGAGCAAGTGCTTGGGCAACATTTGGAGGAACCATTTGCGAAATATCTCCACCAAAATAAGCGATTTCTTTGATTAAACTGGAGCTTAAATAGCGATAATTTTCATTCGCAAATAAAAGAACTGTTTCAAGGCCTGGGAGTTGGGTTCGATTAACAGTCGCAATGTTCGCTTCATATTCAAAATCTTGTGCCGAGCGTACTCCCCGAATAAGGGAAATCGCCTTAACTTTTTGATAGTAATGAGCAATTAAGCCATCTTCTAAGTAATCAATTTTTACATTTTTAAATGCTGCTGTAGCCTCTTCGATTAAAAGCTTTCGCTCCTCAACTGTAAAGACGGTCTTTTTTGTGGTATTCACTGCAATTAATACGATTACTTCATCAAACAATTGACTGGATCGCTCAATCAAATCTAAGTGTCCATATGTTAAGGGGTCGAATGAACCAGGAAAAACACCTACCCTTTTACTCATACTCTTCGCTCTCCTCACCTTGGTATTGATATATTCGAATGACTGTAATCCCATATTTTTTATTTTTTAATTCAAGAAAATTAGGGATTTCTTTTACGGAATGCACTTCGTCAGCCTCAAGAACAATTAAGCAACTCGGATTTAGAAAATCATTTTTGATTAACCACTCTAAGTCTTGCTCAACTTGATTTTCAGCGTAAGGGGGATCAAGAAATACAAGGTCAAAGGCTCGTTGGTTTTTTAGACCCCAATCTAATAACTTTGTCCGGTTTTTGCCACTTAGAAGTACAAACTTTTCTTCTTCTTTTGTCATCTTTATATTTTCTTTAATCGTTAAAACGGCTCGCCGATCTTTCTCGCACATAACAGCTCCTGCCAGTCCTCTTGAAACAGATTCTATGGCCAAAGCTCCTGATCCCGCGTAAAAATCCAAACAATAGCCATCAATCGGTAATCGATTAGCCAAAAGGTTAAACATCGATTCTTTTATTTTATCGGTTGTAGGCCGTGTGTTTTTCCCGGGAACCGCCTTTAAAGGTCGAGATCGATAACTTCCTGCAATGACTCGCATCATACCACCTACTTCTTATCTTTTGCTTCTGGGACGATTTCTTGGGCGAGATCTTTAAAGAATTCGTCAAAGGAAACCTCTTCTTCCTCTTCTGCTTTTAAATCAGGATCAATTCGATCCTTTATAGCATCTTTAAAAGTCATATCGATATCATCTCGGTATGAAACCTCTACTTCCCGCACAAAATTTAATTTACGCAAAGAAGATAAAGTTTCATCAAGCTGAGAATCATTCACGTACATGATGGCATATTTCAAGCGTTCACTTAAATAATGTACTGTGCCATATTTTCTTAATTGCTTCCATTGTTTAAGACTATATAACCATACAACAAGCGATTTTCTTTTTACTGCTTCAAATGTCATTAGCGTCCACCTTTCAAATTGGATACTTTTGAGCGATTAGTTGTTTGTCTCATCCGAGCTTCTTCACTGATGAATTTTTGAACAATGCCTATTATTATCAAATTGACTACCATGCTCGTCCCTCCATACGATATAAAGGGAAGTGTCACTCCAGTAAGGGGGATTAAACTTGTCAATCCTCCAATATTTACAAATGTTTGCGTAAAGATTAAAATAGCAAATCCCGTAATACAAATACGGTGAAACAATTTACTCATCATACTGGCTGTTCTGAGTAAGTAAAAAACTAAACCAAGTAATGTTAAGATTACAGCGCTTACCCCTAGCAATCCTGTCTCTTCTGCTATCACTGATAAAATAAAATCTGTATGAGCGGCAGGAAGCATTTCTTTTATTACTCCTTGACCTAAGCCCACACCGAAAAGGCCACCATTAGCGATTGCTTTATAGGATTGAATGACTTGATAGCCTGTCCCATGTTGATATTTAAACGGATCAATGAAAGATCCTAAACGTTCAAAAAAGTGCCTTCCAGTACCCACAAAATAGTCTGCAAAGTATATTGAAACAATATAGATAACTATAGTAACAACAATAAAAAATAACAGAGAAAGAATATTCTTCTTTCTTGATAAATTAAAAATCATAAACAGAGAATAAGCACAAAAACCAATAAGTACTGTTGTGCCTACATCAGGCTGAATTAAAACAAACATTGCCGATATTATCATTAAACCAAAGGGCAAAATGATATACCAAAAAGAAGACTTTTCTAGTGCTATCAGATAAGTTCTTTTAAAATAAACAGCCAGTCGACTACATGTGAGCACCATAGCTATTTTAAATAGCTCAGAAGGTTGAAAATTATATCCTCCAATATTGATCCAAGAAGATGCCCCTCCTCCTTCCTGACCGAAGAAAGTAGCATAAAAAATTAAAACCATTGTTAGAAAATTGAGTATATTAATTAAAAAGATGTTAGAAAACCATCCGTTTGGAACAAGCCGAACGAGTAAAATCATGCAAAAACCAATCAAAATTGAGAGGGCTTGCTTCTTCACCATGGCTAATGGATCTTGTGACATGGTAGAAGAAAAGACGGCTAACATGGAAAAAAGTAGTAAAACAATGACAATAAGACTTAGTAACTTATCGCCCTTTCCATATAGATCAAATTTTTTCTTAAAGCTTGTGATAAAACGCTCTTTATTCATTTCTTTAGAATCTACTTCTCTAGTTTTAGGAGTGATGTGAAAGACTTTGTTTTCCATAATTATTCCTCTCTAATTCGCTAAAAACATTATAGCATAAAGCATCAGTAGTGGGTATTTATGAAAATAAGATCGGGATTTACTCTGACTAGGAATTAAAAAAGCACTTACTTTTCTTAAGTTTAAAAACTTGGAAAGTAAGTGAAAACTAAATAGATAGTTTTAAAAATAATCATTATACTTATTTATTCATAAATATTATGCTGAAAAGCGTTCTGCAACTTTGTCCCAATTAATAATAGACCAGAAAGCTTTAACGTAGTCCGGACGTCTATTTTGATAGTTTAAGTAGTAAGCATGCTCCCAAACGTCTAAACCTAATAAAGGAGTTAAACCTTCAGTTAAAGGATTGTCTTGATTTGGAGTGCCTAAAACTTTTAGTTTGTCGCCATCTTTAACTAACCAACCCCAACCTGATCCAAATTGACCGGTTGCAGCTTTTGTAAATTCTTCTTGGAATTTTTCGAAAGACCCAAATTCTTCATCAATTTTCTTAGCTAAGTCTCCAGAAGGCTTGTTGTCTTCTTGAGGAGCTTGTAATGATTCCCAGAATAGCGAGTGGTTATAGTGGCCTCCACCATTGTTGCGAACAGCTGTTTGAATATCACTTGGAAGTGATTTTAAGCTCTTGATAATTTCTTCAATCGATTGGTCAGCATACTCGGTTCCCTCAACGGCTGCGTTTAATTTAGTAACATAACCATTGTGGTGTTTAGTATGGTGAATCTCCATGGTTTTTTGATCAATAGCGGGCTCTAAATTATCATATGCATAGGGTAATTCAGGTAATTTGAATGTCATTTTTACTCCTCCTAATTCTGTTATGATCTTTATCATATCATGCCACTATAGTCAGACAAAGAAATATGCTTATATATCTATTCACAAAGGCATTGAACCCAAAGATACTCTTTTATTATCTTCGAGTTCTATGTTTATATTATTTTTTATTTTTTTTCGCTTTTTCACGGGTTGATTTGTCTAGAATACGTTTGCGTAAACGGATTGCCATTGGTGTAATTTCACAATATTCATCATCTGCCATGAATTGTATAGCTTCTTCCAATGTCATTTTTTTAGTGGATTTAATCACAGCTGTTTGGTCTTTGTTAGCTGAACGGACATTCGTTAATTGTTTTGCTTTAGTGATATTAACCGTCAAATCATTCTCACGATTATGTTCGCCAACAATCATTCCTTCATATACCTCCGTACCAGGTTCAACAAAAATCGTTCCACGATCCTCAAGATTCATAATTGAATATGTGGTTGCTTGACCGCTATCGATGGAAACTAAGGTTCCGTTACGACGCTGACCAAGTTCTACATTAATCACCGGACGGTACTCATCATAAGTATGGTTCATAATGCCGTATCCCCTTGTTAAAGACATAAATTCGGTTGAGAAACCAATTAAACCACGAGCTGGAATTGAAAAGACCAGACGAATCTGTCCATTGCCAGAGTGAACCATATCTGCCATTTCACCCCGACGATTACTGATAGCCTCGATAATGCCCCCCATGTATTCTTCCGGGGTATCGATTTGAAGACGTTCAAATGGTTCTGACTTAACGCCATCGATTTCTCTTATAATCACTTGCGGACGTGAGACTTGGAATTCATAGCCTTGACGTCGCATATTTTCGATTAAGATCGATAAATGTAACTCCCCACGTCCAGCCACCTTGAAAGTATCTGGCGAGTCTGTTGGCGTAACATTTAAAGAAACGTCTGTATGCAATTCCTGCATCAAACGATCTTCCAAATTACGCGCAGTAACATACTTCCCTTCACGGCCAGCGAATGGAGAATTATTGGTTAAGAAGTTCATTTCTAGAGTTGGCTCATCGATATGAAGCAATGGCATAGCCTCTGGATTATCAACTGAAGCAATCGTTTCTCCTACATAAATATCATCCATTCCAGAAATTGCAATTAAGTCTCCGGCCATCGCTTCTTTAATTTCAATTCGGTCTAATCCAAGAAAACCATATAATTTTGTCACCCGGAAATTCTTCTTAGAGCCATCAATCTTAATAACCGTTACCGCATCCCCAACTTTGATCTTGCCACGGAAAACGCGACCGATTCCAATTCTGCCGACAAAGTCATTGTAATCAAGCATGGTGACTTGACACTGCAGTGGGTCATCTGAATTATCAATTGGTGCTGGAATATGTTCAATTACTGATTCAAAAATTGGATCCATGGTATTTTCTTGGTCTTGCAAATCACTAGAAAGCGAAGAAGTCCCATTAATAGCTGAAGCATAAACAACTGGGAACTCTAATTGATCATCATCTGCGCCTAATTCAATCAATAGGTTAAGCACTTCATCAACAACTACCTCCGGACGAGCCGATGGCTTATCAATTTTATTAACAACCACTAAAGGAGTCTTACCTTCTTCTAAGGCTTTCTTCAACACAAAGCGTGTTTGAGGCATAGTACCTTCATAAGCATCTACTACCAAGATAACGCCATCAACCATTTTCATAATACGTTCTACTTCACCACCGAAGTCTGCGTGTCCAGGCGTATCCATGATATTGATCCGTGTTCCCTTGTAATTTACAGCTGTATTTTTAGCTAAGATGGTAATGCCACGTTCTCTTTCAATATCATTGCGATCCATTGCACGATCGTCTATCTGAGCTCTAGCATCTAAAGTATCCGATTGCTTAAGGAGCTCATTAACCAAAGTGGTTTTACCATGGTCAACGTGGGCAATGATTGCAATATTTCTTATGTCATTTCTTATTTTCATTAAATTCTCCTAATTTTCTTTTGAATTAATTATCTGTAATACTTCCTCATAAACTGCAGCGTTAGAGAAGAGACCAGGATTCGCTGTTAAAAGGTTCAGATCCTGTCCGTTAGGTTGACTATACTTAAAACCTAAAGATTCTAAAATTGCTACTCCCGCTGCAAAATCCCACGGCATTAAACGACTTGCTAAATAAAAAGCGGATTCCCCTCTAATAACGGAAATCATTTCATAAGCTGCACAACCATAAGACCTTGAACCCAGAGATGCATGTAATAATGCTTGACTATTAAATTGGTTTTCAACTAAAATGTGGGCGTTTGTCACCATAAGCCCTTGCTCTAACGAATTAATTTCTAATGGTATCAGAGGACGATCATTCAAAAAAGCGCCTTGACCGACAAACCCATAATAAAGATCGCCTTGCATTACATCATAGATATAGCCCGCTAGCGGCCGACCGTCTTTATATATACCAATCATGACGCCAAAAAAACGCCCTTGCTTGACAAAATTCAAAGTTCCATCAATCGGGTCAATTATCCATAAGACTCCATGAGTCTCTTTAATCGAATGTCCCTTTCCTTCTTCGCCTAATACACGATGGTCGGGATAGTAAGTGTTAATTTGTTGGGTAAAATAGGCTTCTACTTCTTTATCCATCCGTGTGACTAAATCACTTGCGTTCGTTTTTTCTTCAACCATTAAATTGGTATTCAAGGAAGCGATCAACGAGTCCCCAGCTGTTTTTAACCAAGATATTACACGTTGATGTAATTGAAAATCCATAGTGACCTCCTAAGGCATTTTTAACGTTTGGGAATCTTTCAATGTTTTAGCTTTTTGCATGCATCGATAGATAGAGTATCCCGAAGCCGCTTGAAATTCACGATCAATTTGTTTTTCTTCACTTATCGAATTGACAATTTCTTTAAATGCTCGATACTTATCTTTAATCCGTTCTACTCTAATTCCTCTTTCATAGGCGGATTCAACCCCTGCTAAAAAATCAACAACGATCGTAATTTCTTGACTTGACCAATCTTCATTTAATGGATAGGAATAACTAGACATCTTATTACACCTCCAACAAATTCATTTCGGTTAATACTAATATAACGCATTTTTACGCAAATGAAAAAGTATTTCGAATATAAAACGTTTTCTTAATAAGATACATTGTTCTACTCAATCAAAAAGCGGATCCTAGTCAATAGAGCATACTAATTACCGTCAAAAACTCCTCACATTCAATATTTTGAACGCCTCAAATATAAAATGTTAAAAATAGTGTTTTATTTGCAACGTATCTTTTTATCTTTCATTCATGGATCTGTTTCTTGCTTGTTTAGAAAGGCATAATACTCCGGTGAAAGAGTGTTGGTAAACTCTCTTTCCACTTTCGGGACTACTTTGAGCGTTAAGCATACTTTTCTTATTGTCAGCCCACTTTTATAATAATTAATGAGGGGCTAGAAAGTAACTTGGAAATTCGGTAAAATTTTGTTAGCAAACGATTAACTTTTCAAGCCCCTTTGATAGTTGAAAAGTGCTTTCGATCATTTGTTAACTCTTAATGGCTGATTATAACTCAGAGGAAGGTATCCTATGAAAAAAATATATATTACCTTATCAAATTTAATCATGTTACTACTAGTGATAAACGTTATGAATTTTTCCGCTGAGATCGTTACTTTTTCGCAGTATCCAGGGGTTCAAATCATAAATTTTGATCAAAATATTCAGCGGGATGAATTTGAAGCCGCATTACATGATTTTGCACAACAACATGAAATTCTCGTGGGCCGAAGAATAGTAGAACCAAATGAATCTGGCCAGACAAATTTTACTTATGCCCTTTACGGTGATAAAAAATTGCCCGCTAAAATAGTTAAAGCCACTAACGAGAGTATTCAAAATAGTGATTTAGCAGCAAGTTACTTAGTTTTCGAAGGAGCTTCCTCTCAATCTATCCTGAAGGAATATTTTGAACAATATGGAGCAAAAACTATCGTTATTCCTGCGACGAGTCCTTTTCAATATGCAAAGAACTTGTACTTAAATCCCTCCGTCATCATCACGCTAGCAATTCTGCTGTTAACTTATTTTTCACTGACTTTAATACAAATTATAAAAAAAGCAAAAGAAATAGCCATTAAAAGAATTTCAGGTGCAACTACAAAGACAATCTATCACCAATTGATCTATCATGATATACGCTATGTTATCATTATGATATTTATTACAACCTGTCTTTCAGGCCTTTTGCTAAAAATAATAGAACATTCAACTTGGTATCTTTTTAGCATAACATTTTATTCTTTACTAATCTTTAATAGCATCCTTTTGTTTTTAAATCTTTGTTTGAGTCTAATACTTTATATCTATACTGATCAATACAGGCTTTTTTCAATTATAAAAGGAAAATTACCTTATCGTTTTCTGCTAATTTTCATGCTATTCGGTCAAGTGTTTTCTGTATTTATTTTAGGCTATACGATCGATCAATCTTTAACCCTTGCGGATTCACTACATACTCTCCGGAAAGCTTCTAATAAATGGGAAGGTAATGCTGAGTTATTTGATATTAAATTTGGGCTAGCGCCGTTGATGAATTCTTCTAAACATAACAAACAATCCTTCAAAAAATGGTATTCTTTTACCCAAGAAGCATTAAATGAACAGGATGCTTTCTTTATAAAAGTACAAAATAATGGTTTGGAAGTAAATGAATTTTCTGATCCTGCTCCAATTCAAGATGCTAACCTATTTAATAAAGTAATTTTTGTAAGTCCGAATTATGTCAAGAGAGAAAAATTTGATTTATCTGAAGAAAGAATTGAAAGATTTAATCATTTAAGTCTAGGAGAATTTGGTCTTATTATTCCAAGAGAACTTCAAGATTCAAAAAATCAAATTGAAAATTACTTTATAGATTATTTAACAACGTTCAGTCGTGAAGGAGTCGAAAACGATTCTAAAATATTATATGATGTAAAGCCGATTACTTTTTTTTCTGATCGTTTGAATTCCGTGTTCTTGTACAATACAGAGAATTTTTCAAAAGAGACTGTTTCAAATCAACAGTATCTATCTCAGCCAATTATTGTTGTAATGTCACCTGAATCTACGGGTAACACCTTGCCTTCATATATGCATTGGATGATTAATGCCGCTAAAAACATTAAGTATACAGGTTATGATGAAACAATTAGTCTTTTAAAAAAATATGATTTATATTCTAAAATATCTTATTTAGTTAATTCAAGACAAACATACTTGGAGAAAATGACTAATTATAAAACTAATTTAGTCACTCATTTGTTTGCTTCCTTTTTCGCATGTTTATCCTCATTATTACTTTTCATTTGTATGAATCAAGTTTATTTTAACCAGTTCCGTCGTGATATTTTAATAAAGAGAATCTCAGGATTAAACTTCTGGCAAAATCATCAAGTTTATCTTGCATTGCAATTAATGATTTTTATAATCGCTTTTGGTTTATCAATGATATTAGCTAAGCATAAAGTTAGTGTTTTAATCAATATAATCATCTTTTTGTCAATCGCTTTATTATCCCTAGTATTCCAAGCAAAAAAAGAAAACCGTCAGTCTTTAACCCTCTTGAAAGGAGCTTAATATGATTCAAGTAACTCATCTTCATAAAAATTTCGGCCAACGTTCCCTATTTGCTGACTTGAATTTGAACTTTGAAGCTGGCACGTCCTATGCCCTAACCGGTCAAAGCGGATCGGGGAAAACCACATTATTGAATATGATTGCCCATCTTGAAGTTTATGATCAAGGACAGATCCTCTTTAAAGGCCAAGATCTTAAATCGATTAAAGACTTCGTCTTCTTTCGTGATTATTTAGGTTACCTCTTCCAAAATTTTGGCTTAATTGAAAATGAAACCATTGAAGCCAATCTAGCTTTAGGGCTAATCGGAAAGAAGCTAAGTAAACCGGACAAAAAGACTCGCATGCATGAAATCTTGGACCAAGTGAGCTTAAATTATTTGAAGTTAGATCGCAAGGTCTTTGAATTATCTGGTGGAGAAGCCCAACGAGTCGCACTTGCTAAGGTAATCTTAAAAGATCCGCCTCTCATCCTTGCAGACGAACCCACTGCATCGATTGACATTGAAAACGCTAAGGCTATCATGAAAAAACTCCTCTCTCTCAGTAATGATAATCGTGTCATCCTCATTGCCACCCATGATCCATTAGTTTGGGAGATGGTTGATCAAGTAGTGGATTTGAATGCGTTGAAGCGGGTGCATTAATCTTATGTAATCACTTCCTTAATACTTCTAGCGCGAAAGCCAAATAAATTACTCTCCGGAATGAATATGAACTATTTGAAGTAATTATGTAATTATGAAATCTTTTATTATGATGTGATAAGCTCAACGTATGGTAATCACCGATTGTCAATTATTCTGGTACAAATCACGTCAGGTAAATTAATAGCATCGATCTACTTCTTTTTAAATGAGTACTTATTTATTGCCACTACGCTTTCAACTCACACAAGCATCTTCCTCATAAAGCTAGCAGGATTGGATCATTGTTACACGAAGCCGAATGCAAATATTAATCTATGTCCCTTCGGCTGCTAACTTCTCGATGGAAGGTTGTTGTCGCGCTTTTGACTGTTTTAGGCAGATAAAAAGAGAAGACCCATTCACATTTTGGTCTTCTCTAGCACTTGGCTTTGCCCTACCTTCTATAGTTGGCAAAGAGCTAACTATTCATACTAATTGACTAATCATTATATTATTCTTACCCAAAATTAATGAAACTTGTTGTCATACCCAATCGATCCATTGAAACAATCTCATCAGCCATTGTCCAAATAGATGGATTATGAGTAGCAATGATAATGAGTCTATTCTCATCTCTCAAGGAGAGCAAAATTTCCATAATCGCTTTAGCTGTCTCAGGGTCAACGGATGCAGTCGGTTCATCCGCTAAGATAAGAGGAGGGTTTTTAAGAATAACCTTAGCTAAAGCCACGCGCTGTGATTCTCCGCCTGATAATTCAAATATTTTCTTATTGAGACTTAAATAAGAGAGTCCGACACGCATCAAAGCTTCTTTTTCCTTCTTGTGTTGCTCAGTTTTACTAAATTTTTGACCAATTAGACCGAGTTTTAAGTTTTCTTCAATCGTCTGACTTTCTATGAGACCAAAATTTTGAAATAAATACCCCAACTCCTGACGGAAGAATTCACTCGGTTGATACTTGCTCAAATCCTTATTCCGACAGAAAATCGTCCCATCGTAACTTTCAAGTTTCCCCATCCTATTCATAAGCGTTGTTTTACCACTACCACTTGAACCAATCAAAGCAAAAACCTTATTGGCTTCAAAAGTCATAGAAAGATCTGAAAATAAGACACGGTCACCAAACTATTAGCCCACTTTTTCTAATCGAATCATCTTAGGCTCCTTTCAAAATAAGCATCGCCATTTTATTTTCCTTTTTCATTTGCAAATGCAATTGTAGGACTGAAATGCCGGTAAACAGTAAGAATACCAAGCAAGCAAGCACGATATCCGTTACAAGAAAGACGCTGCCAATAACACCCAGCAAGAAAACAAGTATCTGCGCTAGCAGATAGTTTCTATGAATTTCTAAGAAACGAAGGCCTGCTATGCGTTTAATAAAGATATCGCGTCGAAATTCTTCAAAATAAAGTTGATTCATCGTATGAAACATTAAAATAGACGTCACAATGCCTAATACTGCCCCAGCAATCATTGCCCAAACTTCTCGTTGCAGATTATCCAGTAAGGTTTGATGGATTTGATACCCTGTCTGAAGTTCAGCCACCCAATTTTCAAGTCCGTATTTTGCAATCAGTGATTGGGCATCTCCTAAACGATCAAAAAAGAAATAGGACGATAGCGCTTGCTGCCAAAACAAGTAAGATTGTTCACCCGTTGAATGTGGAGTCAAAACAATGATAATCGGATCTTTAAGGAATTGTTGATAGGAAAGGGGCGTTGCATTATAGACAAATCGCTGATATCCCGTTTTTAAGTATGCAACAGTCGCCTTCATTTTTTGACGGTTATCCTGGCTAGCCATAAGCGTTGTTGTAGCGTCTTCAAAGATGGTCTGGTAATGACTTGCATTTGATTGAAGCTTATCTGGCAAAAGGAGAACGAACTCACCTACAGCTAACTTATTTAGTTTCCTGTCGATTTCGGGAGGCACTGCAATCTGTTGCCGTTTTAAATAGCTAGGAGTGACAATCAAGACGTTGCCTTGTGGTTGATAAAGCTCATGATCAGATAAGGGTAGACTAACAGTACTCGGTCCTCTTTGAAACCCTTGTTCTGCTAAATAATGCCTTGAAAGAATCGCACGATTTTCTGAGATGGCTTGATCCATCAATTGAAACCATGTTTGTTGTTTCTCAATCATTTCTTTCTTGTTTCCAATTGAGCCACTTCGGGCAAAATTCAGAGAGACGAGCTGATTTTCTTTTTGCCAAATAGTCTGACCTTGTTTTTGCTGTTGCAAGGCATGGGTATAATTTAGTGTCCAACTAACCCCTATAGAAACAATAATGAAAGCTAAAAATTGACCCATTAAAATGAGACTAATGATTCCCCTCACCGGAATTTGTCCTTTTATAACCTGCATCAAGTGCACTTTTTTAATACCGACTGCAAATAAACTAGCAAAGAATAAGGAAATAATCAGCAAAAAAAGATTGTAAAGGAATAGACCCGCTCCTATTGTATAAAAAGCTATCAAAGGGGTTGAAACTACTGATTTTAGAATCATTGCTAACAGGAAACCAGCGCCTAGACCGATTGAAAGGTTAACGAGGTCTCGACCAATGGGTCTGAGAAAAATTCCCCAACGACTTTCGCCAGAAATTAAACGAATGCCCGCTGTTCTTAGAGCACGAATTTGATAAATTAAACTAAGCGCTCCAAAGGTTAAAAAGAAAATCAGTAAGCCGATGAGTTGAAAGCCATTACTAAATATGGAAGCTAGAACGGTAACCCCAGAAGGAATAGCTGGAGAGAGTCTAGTCAATCCTGCATCCTTTAATGTTGTTTTCAATAGATCTAGGTCTAAATTTCCCTTAAAGATAAAATAGTTAGTCAGTACACTACTCGTTTTAGCTGCTTCCCTTGATTTTGCAGTGAGACCTGGTGGTAATTTTCCAGTTCCAAAAGTGGTATAAGAAAAGACGGGCTTTCCGTCTGCCCCAGGTTCTTGGTGCTGAATGGCGATGAGACTATCTGTATCTTGTGCCAATAAGGTTAAATGATCGGCCACCTTCTCAAAATCAGCCTCAGAAGAAGCATCAAATACCGAAACATTTGGATAATAATAAGAAACATAGGTATCTCCCCAAATGTTAACCACCCATACCAAAAAGAGACCCACCAATAGATTCGACAGAATAATAAAAATCCGCTTCATATGCTCCCCTCATTTTTAAAAAGCGGGACTCAGCCCGCCCAATCTGATTAATTATCAAATACTACTATGTACAACTTGATAAAATTTTAAAATCCTGCATCAAATACAACTCTTTCACCAAGGTTTGTATTGATAAAAGCGTAAGAAGTATATCTTGCATTTTTAGAATCGAAACTTTCATTATTCCGCGTTCTACTTCCGACATAAGATATCTCCTTCCAGGTATTGGCACTTAAATTCCCAAACTACTACAAAGCAAATTAATTGTTTTAACTCTCATTATAATACTCTATTATCACTCCTTTATATAAATTAAAATTATTTAGAATGTTTAATGCTTTAATGAACGGTCATTGACTATGAATTTCATTTCTAAATTGTACATAATCTCAACAATTATACAAAATTAAAAAGTTCAAATATATTCTAATATTGAATTTATATTTTTTCAATTAATTATGTTTTATTTTTAATAGCCTTTTTATTAATAGCTTACAACAATCAATTAATTGCAAATTAATTCTATATCTTATACCGCTCTTCAGCTAGAAAACACTGAGTTTATAAAAGAGATGTAATCCCAGCTTCCCGCTTCAATTATTCTTCATTTAATCGCTAGTGCTAAAAGATGATCAGAAACTAAGAAGATTGTTCATAAAGGAATATCGACTATAAACTTCCAAGATAAAAAAGTACCACTAGGTCATGTATAGTGGTACTTGTTAAAAAATGAATGTCTGTTTCTTATAAAGAATAATCATCATTTTATGTTTTCCACTCTCGAAAACTTATGTCACATCCGCGTATCGCATAATCCTCTTCCATAAAATTATATTAAAAATTAACTAGATTTCACAAACTTTCTTGTTTAATTGGATCGTTTTACCT
Source organism: Facklamia sp. P13055 (assembly GCF_050409445.1). Classification (NCBI taxonomy): domain Bacteria; kingdom Bacillati; phylum Bacillota; class Bacilli; order Lactobacillales; family Aerococcaceae; genus Facklamia; species Facklamia sp. P13055. The sequence goes on along the minus strand of NZ_JBNUPL010000019.1, from coordinate 7,238 downwards.
TTAGAATTTTTTTATGTTATAATGGGAAGTCGATTATCATAATAAAAATAAATTTGCTAAGAAAGGAAGAAATTTGTGACAGAAACTAATCCCTCGCTTGAAATTCCTAACATACACAACCCTCTTGAAACTGAACCCGTGTCCAAATTACTTAAACAATTTGCAATTCCCAGTATTATTGCCAACCTGGCCAACTCTCTTTACAATATCGTAGATCAAATCTTTATTGGACAAGGAGTTGGCTATTTAGGAAATGCAGCAACCAATATCGCTTTTCCGATAACGACGGTCTGTTTAGCCATCGGATTACTCACAGGAATTGGCGCCGCTGCAAACTTTAATTTAACTATTGGTCGAAAAGATTTCACTACGGCTCGCAATACACTCGCAACAGCCTTTGGATTTTTACTTTTATCGGGAATTCTTCTCGCTCTTGTAGTCTTTTGGCAAGCAGGTCCACTAATGAAATTTTTCGGAGCTACTGAAAAAGTTTATCCTCTGTCCGTTCAATATGTACAAATTATTGCTATCGGCATTCCTTTTTTTATGTTGAATATTGGTGGAGCAAATCTCGTTAGAGCAGATGGTAGTGCAAAATACTCCATGATAAGTGTTCTCGTAGGGGCAGCAATCAATACAGCATTGAACCCTCTGTTTATTTTCGGATTTAATTGGGGAATGCGTGGTGCTGCTTTGGCCACAATTATCGGGCAAATAGTCTCAGGACTTTTTATTCTTGCTTATATTCCAAAATTCAAACTAGTATCCATTCATTTTCGTGAAATAACTATCCAGCTGAACGAACTTTGGCAAATATTTAAACTGGGTATCAACTCTTTTGTCTTTCAGTTGTCAAATACCGTCGTTCAAATTGTCCTCAATAATACTCTTAAATTTGCCGGAGCCAACTCTATTTACGGAGCGGATATCCCAATCGCTGCTGCTGGTATTACCATTAAAATTAACACCTTGTTCATAGGTGTTGTCATCGGAATCGTTCAAGGAGCTCAACCTATTTTGGGTGTCAATTACGGCGCTAGAAACTATCAGCGCGTTAGAGACACTTTCAAATTAGAGATGAAAGTTTTAGCCGCTTTCTCATTAATAATGTTTGTTATCTTCCAAACCCTCACCCGTCCTTTAATCCGTATCTTTGGTAATGGTGAGGAGTTATACTTTACTTATGCCATGCATTACTTACGTAGCTTTTTATTCATGACGGTTATTATAGGCATGCACATTGGAATGGCAAATCTCCTATCAGCCATTGGTTATGGCTTTAAGAGTGCATTATTGGCCCTTAGTAAACAGATTTTTTTCTTGCTTCCCCTCATTTTGTTTTTTGGCCACCAGTTCGGTGTCGAACAAGTCCCTTTGGCAGCCCCTATCGCGGACGTAATGGCTTTTATCTTAGCTAGCTATGTCATTTATCATCAATTCCAATCAATGCCAAAAAAGGATCTGGGAACACTGCCACCTCTTTAAGGATGCAAATCGTCTAACCTTAAAATTTAAGCCCCCTGCATGATTTTTGCATGGGGCTTAAATTTTTCCCCTAGTTGATTATTAAATACTGTCCCTTTTAGAAAACGAATAAAAAAACCCTTGATAGAAGTTGTTCTATCAGGGGTTATAGAGTTATTACATGTGAATTGGCATGCCGAGTGCTGCTTCAGCTGCATCCATCGTTGCTTCACTTAACGTTGGGTGCGCATGAACAGTTAAGGCAATATCTTCAGCATTCATACCGGCTTCAATTGCGAGGGTGATTTCTGCTAATACATCTGAGGCACTTGGCCCAGCCACTTGAGCTCCGATAATGACATCGTCCTCTTTTCTTGTAACCAAACGAACAAAACCATTATAGTGATCTAAAGCTACTGCACGGCCATTACCACCGAATGGGAATTTAGTTACAGTTACATCAATCCCCGCTTCTTTAGCAGAGTCCTTAGTGTGTCCTGCTGAAGCTAATTCAGTGTCAGAATAACATACAGACGGCATGGCTTTATAATCAACAATGTCTTTTCCACCAGAAATTGCTGATGCAGCAACTTTCGCTTCGAATGAAGCTTTATGGGCTAACATGGCTCCAGGAACGATATCGCCAATGGCAAAAATGTTTGGATTAGAAGTACGTCCTTGATTATCTACTTTAACCAATCCACGTTCATCTAATTCAACACCTGCTTGTTCCAAACCACAGTTGTCAGTGTTTGGACGGCGTCCTACAGTAACCATTACATAGTCCGCTTCAACTTGAATTTCTTTACCTTTGCGCTCATAAGTTACAACCACACGGTCTCCCTTTTCCTCAGCCTTCTTAGCCATTGCGTTTGTGACAATTTCGGCTCCTAAAGCTTTTAGATCTCTTTCAACAAGACGTGTCATATCTTTTTCAAATGAAGGAATAAATTGTTTAGATCCTTCTAAGATAGTCACATTTGTTCCTAGATTTGCATAAACGCCTCCTAGCTCTGTACCGATAATTCCACCACCGATAACCACTAGATCTTTAGGAATTTCAGGCAAGTTTAATCCACCTGTTGAGTCAATCACACGGCCTTTGAATTCAAAACCCGGAATTTCAATAGGGCGAGATCCTGTTGCAACAATTGCATTTTTGAAAGTATAGGTTTGCGCTTCTTCACCGTTGACAACACGAAGAGTATCTTTATCAGAGAAGAAAGCTTCTCCTTCAATAATCTCCACCTTATTTTTCTTAAGAAGCATTTCCACACCAGAAGTCATTTTCGCTACGACTTCATTTTGCTTCCAATTTTGGGTTTTTTCCCAATCAATTTCCACATTTGAAGTAGAAACACCAAATGTTTCACCATGTTTTGCTTGATGATACACGTGCCCTGCTTGAATCAAGGCTTTTGAAGGAATACATCCCACGTTTAAACAAACGCCTCCTAAGTATTCTCTTTCAATAATTGCTACTTTTTGTCCAAGCTGTGCAGCACGAATAGCTGCTACATAGCCTCCAGGACCTGCTCCAATTACGACGGTATCCAATTCCATTGCGAAATCTCCAACTACCATTTGATCACTATCCTTCCATTAATAATAGTTCTGGGTCTGCAAGAAAACGTTTCACTTCATTCAGTGCACGCTGTGCAGTTGCTCCATCAACAATACGGTGGTCAAAGCTTAATGACAACTTACATACACGTCCCACAGCTAATTCACCCGCTTCATTGACAACTGGCTGTTGCACAATCGAACCGAATCCTAAGATGACTACTTCAGGATGATTGATAATCGGGCTGAACCACTTTCCGCCGGCTGAACCAATATTTGAAATAGTCATTGTTCCACCTGACATTTCAGACATCAATAATGAACCATCATGAGCCTTTTCAGAAAGCTCAACAATTTCATTAGCAATTTGGAACATATTCTTAGTATTAGCTTCTTTAATGTTTGGAACGTATAGTCCCCGTTCTGTATCTGTCGCAATACCTACATTATAATAGTTTTTGTAAACAATTTCATTAGAAACATCATCAATTGATGAATTTATCACTGGATATTGCTTAGCAGCTGCGATTAAAGCCTTCACAACATATGGAAGAAAAGTCAATTTGACCTCTTTATCAGCAGCAATGACCTTATATTTCTTACGGTGTTCCCATAGTTTAGACACTTCAACTTCATCGAATAAAGTAACATGGGGAGCCGTATGCTTAGAATTGACCATTGCCTTAGCGATGGCATTTCTAGTGCCTGATAAAGGCACACGTTCTTCACGCTCAGTTTGATTGGATACAAATGGCTTGGCTTCAGATTTTGACTGTTGAGCTTCCGTTTTAGCCGCAATTTCTTCATTTGTGCTAGAAGTAGCCACTTTTTGCTCAGACTTATTAACTGGTAACTCCATTTTGGCCGATGCGGCGAAGTTATTAATATCTTCGGCTGTGATGCGACCGTTCTTGCCGGTTCCTGCTACTCGTGTGATATCAATTGCCCTATCACGTGCAAGTTTACGAACGGATGGCATTGCTAATACGCGACGGTTCGCTGCCTCTTCATCCGATAACCCTTGAACATGTGGTGACTCTTTAGTTACCGTCGTTTCAATTACTGGGTTTTTCTCAACTGGCGAGGCTGCATCATCATAAGAGTTTGCTAGCGCTTCTCCTTGTTCTTCCCTACTAGTTGAATTGTCGGTTTGACCATTGTGTTCTGGCGAGTCAATTTCAACTAAAACTTGCCCTAATTGCGCAATTTGACCAGTCTGTACATGAATTTTCTTAACGATGCCAGAAACTGGAGAAGGTAATTCTTCAATTGATTTATCATTTTGAACTTCTACTAAGGTTTCGTCTTCTTTAATTGTTTCACCTTCCTTTACGGACCAAGAAACAATTTCTCCTTCCATAATCCCTTCGCCCAAAGCAGGTAATTTAAATTGGAAAAATGCTGTGTTCGAATTAACTTTTGCTGTTTGATCTACTTTTGAATCAGATGCTTCTTTGGCTGGACTCGCCGGCGTTTCTTCTCTCTCAGGGTTAGCTTCGTTTTCAAATCCTGGCGCATCAATTTCAACAATTATTTGACCGAGCTGAGCAATTTGACCGGTTGCTACATGAATTTTTTTTATAGTTCCAGAAACTGGAGAAGGTAATTCTTCAACGGATTTATCATTTTGGACCTCGACTAAAGTGTCATCTTCTTTAATTGTGTCTCCTTCTTTAACCGCCCAAGAGACGATTTCACCTTCCATAATCCCTTCGCCCAAAGCTGGTAATTTAAATTGGAATGCCATATAATTTTTCTCCTTTTCTTAACTTGACTCGAAAGCAAGCAGATGGAACATCTGCTTGAAATCATTTATCGTCTAAAAATCTTCTAATTCCTTAGCCTTGGCCACAATATCTTCTGCATTTGGTAACCAGTCTCTTTCAGCCATTCCAAATGGGAAGATGGTATCAGGAGCAGCTACGAATCCAATTGGTGCTTTCAGAGAAAGAACTGCACGTTCAGAAATCTCAGCAATCACTTTGCTTCCAACACCCGCTTGACGTTGCGCTTCTTGAACTACAATTACTTTTCCTGTTTTTTCTACCGAAGCAATAATTGTTTCAATATCTAATGGTTGAACTGTTCTTAAGTCAAGTACCTCAACATCAACGCCTTCTTTAGCTAATTTTTCTGCTGCTTTGACCGATTCTTGTACCATAGCACCATATGCAATTAAAGTTAAGTCTGTACCTTCTTTAACAACTTTTGCCTTGCCTAAAGGAACAGTGTATTCTCCTTCTGGAACTTCCTCACGGAAAGAACGGTACAATTTCATGTGTTCCAAAAAGTACACTGGATCGTTATCTCGGATCGCTGAAATTAATAAGCCTTTAGCATCATATGGATTAGAAGGAATTACCACTTTAAGGCCTGGTGATTGAGCTAAGAGACCTTCTAATGAGTCTGCATGAAGCTCAGGTGTGTGAACTCCTCCACCAAAAGGAGAACGGAATGTAATTGGTAGGTTACGGGAAGCTCCCATACGGTAACGGGTACGCGCGGCTTGAGCTACAACAGAGTCCATTGTTTCAAAAACAAATCCATTAAATTGAATCTCAGGAATTGGACGGAATCCTTCAAGAGCTAGCCCGATAGCCATGCCACTTATACCAGATTCAGCTAACGGTGTATCCATTACACGTTCTTCGCCAAATTCTTCTTGTAAGCCTTGAGTAGCTCGGAAAACCCCACCATTTTTACCCACATCTTCTCCAAAAACAAGTGTGCGGTCGTTTGTGCGCAATTCATTGGCTAAGGCTTCTGTAATAGCCTCAATCATTGTTAATTTAGCCATAATTATTTATTCTCCTTTGCTTCAAATTTACTAATTTGTTCTTGTGTTACAAAATCTGGTGTCTCATACATATTTTTTAAAAAATCTGAGATTTTTTGTTTTGGTTCTTGGTCAGCTAATTTAATGGCATCTCTAACTTCTTCTTTTGTCCTTTGAATAACTTCTTCTTCTTGTTCTTCTGACCAAAGTCCTTTAGCAGTTAGGTAGTTACGCATACGAATTAAAGGATCTTTAGCGCGCCATTCTGCTTGAGAGCCTTCTGCTTGGTAACGTTTTGGATCATCTCCAGAAAGGGTATGAGGACCAAAACGATAACAAACAGTCTCGATTAGTACCGGTCCATTACCTGCAATCGCATATTCCCTAGCAGCCTTTGTAACTGCATAAACAGCTAAAATATCCATCCCATCCACTTGAATACCAGGAATGCCGGCTGCTACAGCTTTTTGAGCTAAAGTCGGTGCGGCTGTTTGGACAGAACGGGGCGTTGAAATCGCCCAGCCATTATTTTGAACAACAAAGACAGCTGGTGATTGATATGCACCAGCAAAGTTAATTCCTTCATAAAAGTCTCCTTGTGAAGAACCACCATCACCCGTCCATGTCATCGCAATCGCTTGTCGTTTATTCTTTTTAATTCCTAAGGCAACTCCCGCTGCTTGAACATACTGTGCACCAATAATAATTTGTGGTGGATACGCCTTTAGGTCTTCATCAAAAGTTGATCCAGCTACATGTCCTTTTGACCATAGAAAAGCCTTATGTAAAGGAAGTCCATGCTTAATTAATTGAGGAACATCACGGTAACCAGGTAACAGTACATCTTCTTTTTCAGTAGCCAATACAGTACCTAATTGAGAAGCTTCTTGACCAGAAGTTGGAGCATAGAAACCTAAACGTCCTTGACGGTTAAGCGCTGTTGAACGCTCAAATAATTCGCGAGCCCAAACCATTTCTTCCATAAATTTAACCATGTCTTCCTCAGTAACATCACCTAAAAGATCTGGATTAACAATCTTCCCCGCTTCATCCATCACTTGAACCATTGAAAAATCAAAATTATCTGGCATCAATAATTCATCCATTGTCACTTTTGCTTTAGCTCGTGCCATTCTTTCACATTCCTCTCATTTTTTGTCCTTAATAACAGTTAAATTAAAACTGTAGCAATAATTGCTCATTTTCAACGATAACACCTTAGCTGCCCAATTGCAAGAAAAAAGATGAGTTATGCATGCAATTACAATTAAATCATAGGTTTTTATAATAAACTTTGATAAAAAATGCACAAAGAACTCTGTTTTATCTGTTATAATTTTCAGTGATAATCTGTTATATTTAGTGATTTTTTATGAAACAGCTGTCAACCGTAAATGAAAATGTCCTGAAATTTTAAAAATTTGCGGGATAAAAC
>NZ_JBNUPL010000018.1:0-28023 GCF_050409445.1 Facklamia sp. P13055 | reverse complement strand
TAGTGGGACATTTTGATTTGTGTTCTCTTGAGACATTATCATTTACGTTTAACAGTAACATATGTTTGACAACTCTAGACATTGCAAGTTATTCTTACTTATGTTATATTGTAAAATTTAAGAATTTGTGATATAATATGGTATGAGGTGATAAGATGCCAAAAGACCTGATTGAAATCAAGTCAATGCTTGATGGAAGAGTTGGAGAAGAGATTGTTGTAACTGTTCAAATGGGGCGTAAGAAGAAACGAGAGCGTCGTGGAACACTTGCTGAAACTTATCGGTCAATTTTTATTGTTGACTTAGATGAGGAAGACAATGTGGATCGTGTATCATTTTCTTATCGAGACATATTAACTAATGCGGTTGAAATCGAATTTTAAACTTTCAAGTTTTAAAGAGGCTTACTTGTTATTGAGTAAGGCTCTTTCTTATTTTGTGATGCAAGCTATGGTATAATTAATTGTATATCTTATGGAGGTGTCGCTCTTGAAAATGATTGTTGGTCTCGGTAACCCAGGTGAACGTTATGCCAATACGCGACATAACGCTGGCTTTGAAGCAATCGATCGTTTAGTAGATAAAGAAGGCTTAAACTTTACTGATCAAAAATTTGATGCAGATTTTACCATTTGGCGGAATCAATCAGATAAGATTTTATTAGTTAAACCCTTTACCTATATGAATAATTCGGGACAAGCTGTTTTACCCTTAATGTCTTATTATGGTATTGCGGTAGAGGATTTAATAGTAGTCTATGACGATTTAGATCTCGAACCAGGTCGTATTCGCCTTCGTGAAAAAGGTTCTGCCGGTGGGCATAATGGCATGAAATCGATTATTCATATGCTTGGAACGAATGACTTTAAGCGTATAAGAGTTGGGATTGGCCGTCCACAAGCAGGTTGGAAGGTCATTGATCATGTTTTAGCTCCTTTTGATAAGGACAGCTTACCACTTGTTACTCAAGCAATTGATCATGCAGCGAATGCTTTAACAGACTGGGTTGGTGGAAAACCTTACAGTGAAGTAATGAATTTTTATAATAGAAAATAATCATGGAGTAAGGATATCCCTGCTTCATGTTTTTGTGTTGGATGTATAAGGAGAGATTTGATGTTAGATAAGTTGCAAACGGCAGCCTTTGATCAAAGTATAAATACTATAAATAAAGCAAATAATTCTAATCTTCCTCATTTAGTGACGGGTCTAGATGGTAGTGGGAAAGCAATATATATCGCTAAACTATATCAAGAGGCTCCGAGTCAAATGATTATACTGGAAAGCAATCCGAATCACTTAATCCAAATGTTTGAAGATCTTTCCAGCTTGCTACCTAATGTCGCTATATATTCTTTTCCTGCGGAAGAGAGTTTGGCGCTAGAATATTCTACAGCTTCTCTAGAAGGTCGGGCGCAAAGAGTAGAATGTTTACAAGCCTTATTGAGTAAAGAGCCTGTTATTGCTTTAACCAATGTGTCTGGTATTCGTAAGCGACTTTCGCCAGTTGAAGATTGGTTAGCCAACCAATTGGAATTGACGATTGGTTATGAGATTGAAAGAGAAGACTTAGAAAATATTTTATTTGAACTAGGTTATCAAAAAGTAGCAATGGTTATGACCCCCGGGGAGTTCTCTGTAAGGGGGAGTATCATTGACTTTTATCCTCTAACCGCTCCCTCTCCTATTCGCTTAGATTTCTTTGATGTGGAACTCGATTCTATCCGTTACTTTGATGCAGAAAGCCAAGTTTCAAAGAAAAACCTTCAAACGATAAAGATTGAACCTGCTACTGATGTGCTATTTACTAAAAAACAACAAGAAAGTATTAAAGAGCAATTGGATGAAGCAATTAAGAAGGCGAGTAAAAAAATCAAAGATGAAGAGATGAAACAAAAGCTAAAGCAATTTATGGGTGAGCAGCTTGAAGGTTTAAACCATAATCAAACACTTGATAAGAGCCAAGCTTTTTTATCTTTTTACGATCCTAAGGGGCATTCCCTTTTGGATTATATGCATGTTTCAGGGCGTTTAGTAGTCAATGAGTTCTCAAAAATTCATCAAGAAGAAATCCAATTAATTGAGCATGATCAATTTTGGTTGGAACAGGAAACCTTAAAGGGTCATCTATTTCCCAATCAACCATTAAAGTTATCAGCATTCGATCAAATTAATCAAAGTAAGCATGCAGTCATCTTCTTTGATTTGATTCAAAAGAGTATGGGCAAGCAGGCATTAGCTAGTATTCATCATTTTTCTTACCGGACAATGAATGCCTTTTATCATCAGATGCCATTAATAAAAGCAGAGATAGATCATTGGTTGAATCAAAATCAAAATATTCAAATTATTGTTGAATCAAAAAAGCGGGCCGAAAAGGTGCGGCAACTATTTGCTGAATATCAAATTGATCCGATACATATCCAAGAACAAGATGATTTTCTGCCAGGCCAGGTAAACCTGCTCATTGGAAACCTAAGCCATGGCTTCGAGTTACCAAATGATAAATGGGTTTTACTGACAGAAAAAGAATTGTTTAATCGTATGAAGAAGAAAGTGATTAAACAACAAAAACTTTCTAATGCTGAGCGAATAAAATCTTATAATGAACTGGAAACTGGCGATTACGTGGTCCATATTAATCATGGGATTGGCCGCTATACTGGAATGGAAACCATGGAAATTGCTGGTTCCCATCGTGATTTACTAGTTATTGAATACCAAAATAACGCCAAAGTGATGGTGCCCATTGACCAATTGCATCTTATTCAAAAATATGTTGCCTCTGGTGAAGCTAAAACACCTAAAATTCATCGTTTAGGTGGTACAGAATGGACGAAAACTAAGCAAAAAGTTTCAAGTAAAATTGAAGATATTGCGGATGAGTTGATTGAACTCTATGCTAAACGTGAAAAAGACAAGGGCTTTGCCTTTAGTGAAGATAGTCCTGAACAGCAAGAGTTCGAAAATGCTTTTCCTTATGTAGAAACGCCTGACCAGCTACAATCAGCTTCAGAAATAAAGAAAGATATGGAAAAAGAAAGACCGATGGATCGTTTATTAATTGGGGATGTTGGTTATGGAAAAACTGAGGTAGCCATGCGAGCCATTTTTAAGGCGGTGATGGATGGTAAGCAAGTAGCCTTCTTGGTGCCAACAACTATATTGGCTCAACAACATTACAATTCATTGATTGAACGATTCGCTGATTATCCATTCAATATCAGGATGCTTAGTCGTTTTGTGACCAAGACTAATCAAAAAGAGACAATCAAAGACTTAAAGGTAGGCGCTTGTCAAATTGTAGTGGGAACTCACCGGATTTTATCGAAAGATATTGAATTTTTAGATTTAGGCTTATTAGTCGTCGATGAGGAACAGCGTTTTGGTGTGAAACATAAAGAGCGATTGAAGCAATTAAGATCGCAAGTGGATGTTTTAACATTAACAGCTACTCCAATACCTCGAACTCTTCATATGTCGATGATTGGAGTGAGAGATTTATCTGTGATTGAAACACCGCCGAGTAATCGTTATCCTGTCCAGACCTATGTAATGGAACGGAATGAAGGGGCCATTAAATCTGCCTTGGAACGTGAGATTGCTCGCGGAGGACAGGCCTTTTATCTTTATAATCGTGTAGCTACTATCTATCATCGTGCAGAAGAACTCGCTCAATTAGTTCCTGAGGCACGTGTTGCGGTTGCTCACGGTCAAATGAGTGAAATTGAATTAGAAAATGTTCTATATGACTTTGTTCAAGGAGACTATGACTTATTAGTGACGACTACTATTATTGAAACGGGAGTCGATATTCCTAATGCCAACACTTTATTTATTGACCATGCAGATAAAATGGGCTTATCCACTCTTTACCAATTAAGAGGAAGAGTGGGGCGAACCAATCGACTCGCTTATGCTTATTTAATGTATGATCCTATGAAGCAATTAAGTGAAGTCAGTGAAAAACGACTGAATGCCATTCGTGAATTCACCGAATTGGGATCTGGTTTTAAAATTGCTATGCGCGACCTTTCAATTCGTGGAGCAGGCAATCTTTTAGGGGCACAACAATCTGGCTTTATCGATTCCATCGGGTTTGATTTATATTCTCAATTATTGAAAGAAGCGGTCGACAAAAAGCAAGGTAAAGAAAACCAGCAGGCAGTATTCAATCAAAGTGATACTGAAATTGACTTAGCCATTGATGCCTATCTACCTGCTAGTTATATTGAAGATGAACGCCAAAAAATTGCAGCTTATAAAGCTATCCAACGAATTGATTCCTTTGATTCTTATCGCGAGGTTCAAGATCAATTAATTGATCGCTACGGTGAATACCCTGACCAAGTAGCTGACTTATTAGATATCGCTTTACTCCGGTATTTAGCTAGTCAAACGGGCATGCTTACTATTAAAAGGCAGCACCAATATGTCGTTTTGACTTTCAGCGAAGAAGCCACACAATTTTTCTATGGCCCTAATATTTATCAAGCCCTGCAGGATGTTCAAGCGAGAGAAACAGTCACTAAACCTAAAGATCGAATGCTGGTTAAATTGACCATTCAAGGAAAAGAGAGTTATGAAATTTTAAGTCTCTTAAAGAAATTATTAGAGCAAGCCTATCAAATTAAGCAAAATTATCAACAGCGTCAAAAAGATTTAAATCATGCACTAAAGTAAAAAGGAGTATTAAAGTATGCGTTTAGATAAATTTTTAAAAATATCGCGAATTATTAAGAGAAGAACCGTAGCTAAAGAAGTAGCAGACCAAGGAAGAGTTCAGATTAATAGTCAAGTTGCTAAATCAAGTTCGACTGTCAAAGTAGATGATGAAATAACCATTACTTTTGGTAACCGTGTAATGACAATAAAGGTAAAAGAATTACAAGAGTCAACTAAAAAAGAAGACGCAGCGAAGATGTATGAATTAATTAGTGAAGAATTCACTAAAATTAATTAAAAACCAAATATTATAGGGTGCATTCTTATTAAATTACTGCTATACTCAAAAATGAGAGAGTGGTGAAAAAATTGAATGAAAAAAATAATCAGTCAGCCAATCGTAAAATCATCCCCTTTGATCAAAGCGCAGGTCATATAAGCCCTTCAAAAAGCAAACAGGAGTCTTTATTAAAGTATATAGCGTTTTCAGTAGGGGTCTTTTTGACTTGTTTATCGCTTTTCTCGCTTCTTCAAGCGCTTCATAAGCAAAGTGAAGTCAACAGTCAATTGGTTCAAGCGGAAGAGAGATTGAATAAGGTTAAAGCGGAAAACAAGCAGGCAGAAAAAGAGTATATTTTATCAAAAGACAAAGATTATATTGCCAAATTGGCCCGCAAAGATTACTTTTTTTCAAAAGATAACGAAATAATCTTCGATCTAAACGAAGAGTCAAGTGAACAGTAAAAAAATTAAAGTATTAATAGGAGGAAAAAGAATTATATGGCGGTAGAAGTAGGACAAAAAGTTACAGGTAAGGTTACAGGAATCAAAAATTTTGGAGCCTTTGTTGCCTTAGATAATAATCAATCAGGATTAGTCCATATAAGTGAAATCTCAGATGGGTTTGTTAATGACATCAACGAAGTATTATCATTGGGAGATGAAGTCACCGTGAAGGTGGTTTCGGTAGCTGATGATGGAAAGATCGGCTTATCAATACGCCAAGCAGTTGATAAACCAGCCAACTCTTATCAAGATAAAAAGAATAATGATGGGTCTACTGCCAAGTATCGTAAACCAAAAGAAGCTGCTCGTCGCAATTTCCATCAAGAATATCCAAAAGTTCCGCAAGGCAAGGGTAACTCTTATCCTAACCAAAATGTTTCTGGTAAATATGCTCAAAAAAACAATGATGATTTCGATCAATTAATGAGTAATTTCTTGAAAGATAGTGAAGATCGTTTAATTTCACTGAAACGTAATACTGAAGGAAAACGAGGCGGACGTGGTGGACGCCGTAGTTAATTGATAAAATATTGCCGACTGCAATAGACCTTAGCCAGTCTATTTGCAGTCTTTATTTTGAACGAGGCAGAGGTGGTAAGCTATGGAAGCAACCTTTCGACAATTTAAGAATAAAGTAGAATCTTGGCCCGGTTGGCAAGAATGCAAAACGATTGTTTTAGCTATTTCTGGAGGTGTTGATTCGATGGTTCTCCTCCATTTAATGATAGAGTTGGTTCAATTAAATGAATATAGGGATCGGCAATTAGTAGTGGCTCATTTTAACCATCGACTAAGATCCCCCGAAACTCATGATAAAGAACAGACCCTAGTTGTAAACACGGCTAAGAGTCATCAATTGGTTTACTTTGTATCTAAGTGGGAGAGTCCAAGCAAGTCAAATATTGAAGCAAATGCTAGACAAGCACGTTATCAATTTCTAGCTGATGTTTTAGATGCTAGTAAAGGGGACTGTTTAATGACCGCCCATCATCTAGACGATGCTGTTGAAACTATGTTTATGCGAATGATTCGAGGGACTTCGTTAAAAGGATTGACGGGAATACGTGATAATTATCAAAGAGTCATGAAAGCTAGTAATAATGAAATTACTGTGACAGCCTTGATGCGTCCTTTAATTAATTTTAGAAAAGCAGAGCTCTATCAATACGCTGAGAACCACCAGATTGTTTACTATGAAGATGAAAGCAATCATGAAACAGAATATTTAAGAAATCGTATTCGCAAGCAGTACTTACCTAAAATTGAACTTGAAAATCCGCAATTTTATCATAATTTATTTGCGATGCAACAACAGCTGACCTCTTCCTACCAAGCACATTATGAGACTTATATGTGTCAAGAACCATTATTATTAGCTAAACTTGAAGACAAGCGTTGGGCCTTTGATGTTAAAAAATGGCGTGAATTGTCTGATGATTTTAGAGAAGTCTTTTTGACCATTTTTTTCGAAGAGCGCTTTATAGAAGTGGCTGGTCAATATGATAAAGAGGCTATCAGTCACTTGCTGGATCAAATTTTAAATACTGAAACACCAAATTACCGCTTTAATTTAGCTCCAGGATGGGTGTCGCGTCGAGAATATGATTACATCTTTATCGAGCCGGAAGAAAGAAAAGCACCAGCTCTTTCTGATTATCGAGTGGACTTATCTACCAATAATAAGTGGTTTAGCCTAGGGAATGGGTTATGGATTGGTCTTTTCAACCGCTCTTTTGTTAATAATCAAATGCGTAAGGCAGTAGATGATTTCTTGGCACTTGACCTATCAGAAGAAGAGAATCCCCCCGCCTTTCATATTCGTCATCGTCAAGACGGGGATTTGATTGAGTTGAAGTCAAGCAAAGGAGCTTATCACAAGAAAATTTCTAGAATCTTAATTGATGAAAAAATCCCTTCATCCGTAAGAGATAAAATTTGGTTAATTGTTAATGACACTAACGAAGTGATTTGGATGATTGGTCATCAGAGTTCCTCTAAGTACCAACCACAAAAACCAGAAAATATTACACATTACCTTTTGATTCAAAAGATGTACTAAAAAGGTGCAAGAAAATAAAGAGTTATGTTAAAATACATTAATACACTTTGAGAAAGAAAAGGAGTCAATATGTTAGAACAAGATGTTTTAAAAGTACTTGTAACAGAAGAAGAATTACGAGCTACTGTCCAACGACTAGGTAAAGAAATTACAGCGAATTACCAAGGGAAAGAAGTGCTGGTAGTAGGTATCTTACGTGGAGCCGCTCTTTTTATGGCAGATTTAATCCGTCAGATGGATTGCTATGTAGAAATTGACTTTATGGATGTTTCAAGTTATGGATCAGCTACAGAGTCTTCTGGTGAAGTCAAAATAATAAAAGACTTGAATAGCAGTGTAGAAGGCAAGGACATCTTAATAGTCGAAGATATTATTGATACTGGAAGAACTTTAAAGTATATCATGGATCTACTAAACTTTCGTAAAGCCAATTCTATCAAAATATGCAGTCTACTAGATAAGGCAGAGCGTCGTATAGAAGCAGATGTCAAAGTAGACTATGTCGGAGTTGAAGTTCCTAATGAGTTTGTAGTAGGATATGGACTAGATTATGATCAAAAATATCGTAATCTACCTTATATTGGGGTCTTAAAAGCTGAAATCTATTCTTAAAATAGTCAGTGAGACTAATTATTTTTATCAAAAGATTAAGTATATTTTTAATCAATAATCGAAGTTAAGGAGAAAGAAACGAATGCAAAAACCTAATCCAAATCGAAATCCCTTTCGAAATCCCTTTCGAAACACCCTCGTTTATATTTTAATCGGTTTGGCTATTTTAGGCGGCTTTAGTTTAATGACAGATGGTGGATCGTTTTTAAATTCTACTAAAAAGATCACGATATCTGAATTTGTTCAACAACTTGAAGCCGATAAAATTGCTGAATTTGAGATGCAACCGGGAGCAGGAGTTTATCATGTGAAAGGTAAGTATCAACCGATAGAAGCTGAAAACAAAACGAGTGATAAAGCGGTTGAAGTCATCAAAGGTGATAGTAAAACTCAATTGTTTGAGACAGATATCTTACCAAATGATTCGACCATTAGCCAAGTGACTGAATTAGCCAAAGAGAAAAATGTAAAATTTAAATCAATGCCGGAGTCTTCAGCAGGTATTTGGTTAAATTTTTTACCTATCCTACTATTACTGATTCCTAGCTTTTTCTTGATGTATACCATGATGCAAGCTAGTGGTGGTGGCGGAAAGGGTGTCATGAACTTTGGTAAGTCTAAGTCTAAAGATGTCTCAAAACAAAAAGTCAAAGTTAGATTCTCTGACGTTGCCGGTGCCGATGAAGAAAAACAAGAGCTAGTTGAAATTGTTGAGTTTTTAAAAGAGCCTAAGAAGTTTACAGCTCTAGGTGCAAGAATACCAGCTGGAGTGCTTTTAGAAGGACCTCCAGGTACAGGTAAAACCTTACTTGCAAAAGCCGTTGCTGGTGAAGCAGGTGTGCCTTTCTTCTCAATCTCAGGTTCTGAGTTCGTCGAAATGTTTGTTGGGGTGGGAGCTTCACGTGTCCGTGATTTATTTGAAAATGCAAAAAAAGAAGCACCAGCTATTATTTTTATTGACGAGATCGATGCTGTAGGCCGACAAAGAGGAGCAGGTATGGGTGGGGGCCACGATGAACGTGAGCAAACACTTAACCAACTGCTTGTTGAAATGGACGGCTTTGAAGGAAATGAAGGTGTCATTGTTATGGCTGCGACTAACCGTTCAGATGTCTTGGACCCGGCTCTTTTACGTCCTGGGCGCTTTGACCGTCAAATACTAGTAGGTAATCCAGATGTTAAAGGCAGAGAAGCCGTGTTGAAAGTTCACTCTCGTAATAAAAAGTTAGCTTCTGATATTGACTTGAAAGTGATTGCTCAACAAACACCCGGTTTTTCAGGAGCCGATTTAGAAAATCTTTTAAACGAAGCAGCTTTAATTGCAGCCCGCTTTGACCGTAAAGAAATTACAGCGCCTGATTTAGACGAAGCACATGATCGTGTGATTGCAGGACCTGCTAAAAAAGATGCTGTCGTTTCGGAGCGTCAAAGAAAAACGGTTGCTTACCACGAAGCAGGACATACTGTAATTGGTATGGTTTTAAGTGAAGCCCGTACAGTCCATAAGGTGACTATCGTTCCACGTGGTCGTGCAGGTGGCTATGCTATTATGCTTCCTAAAGAAGATCAATACATTGTTACCTATAAAGAATTATTTGAGCAAGTTGTAGGTCTTTTAGGAGGTCGTGCGGCGGAAGAAATTGTCTTTAACCATCAGTCAACAGGAGCCAGTGATGACTTCCGTCAAGCGACAGCTATAGTACGTAGTATGGTGACTCGTTACGGGATGTCTGAAACAATTGGAACCGTTCAATATGAGAGTGATAGCCAACCATTTGCAGGACGTCGCTATGGTACAGAAGACCATACCTCTTATTCTGAGCAAGTGGCTTATGAAATCGATAAGGAAATTCACCGTATTATGAAGGAAGCTTTAATGGAAGCTTATCGTATTATTAATGAGCACCGAGAACAGTTAAATCTGATCGCAGAAAAGCTCTTAGAAGTTGAAACCTTAGATGCTCGCCAAATTAAAGCTCTTTTTGAAACAGGTGAAATGCCTAAATTAGATGAAACGGAAGCAGCAGAAGTTGTGGAAGATCCATCTGACTTTGAAGAGTCTAAACAAAAATCTTTGGAAGATGACCCTAAAGAAAATTCTAACGAAGATTTGGATTCAAAGGACGAAGTCAAATAGTTAAGTTAAAAGACAGGCCCTCGCCTGTCTTTTATCATCGAATGAAATAGAAAGAAGGGAAAAAATGAAAGGGCAGTTAATCAAAGCATTAGCTTTTGATGATCAAATACGCGTATTTGTAGTAGATGCGACGGACTTAGTTAAGCGAGCACAAGAAAAACATCAAACGTGGCATACGGCTACAGCTGCATTGGGGCGAAGCTTGGTTGCTACAGCTCTCTTGTCAGCCAATCTAAAAGGGGATGACCGCCTGCTTGTTCAGATTAAAGGTAATGGTCCTTTAGGATTAATCTCTTGTGATGGCGATACCCAAGGTCGAATTAGAGGGTATGTATCAAATCCGAACGTGGCTTTAGAGTTAAATAGTAAAGGCAAGTTGGATGTAGCGAGAGCGGTTGGGCTTCCTGGTAGTTTGAAGGTCAGTAAATACCTTGCGGATTCAGAAGCTTTTACTGGCCAAGTTGAGCTTATTTCAGGTGAACTGGGCGAAGATTTTACTTACTATATGGCAGTATCGGAACAAACTCCCTCTTCTATTGGCTTGAGTGTGCTTGTCAATCCAGATGAATCAGTTCAATCAGCTGGGGGCTTTATGATTCAAGTTTTACCTGGGACATCTGACGAAGTGATTGATCAACTGGAAACAAGGATTAAGTCGCTTGGTTCGCTGTCAGAGTTAATCGACGGATCAGAAGCGATTACAGATCTTTTGGATTCATTAGTTGGATTGAATAATAGCCGAGTTATTTCGCAGCAACCAGTTGAATTTTATTGTCCATGTAGTAAAGAGCGCTTTCGTAAGTCACTTGCAGTTTTGGATTCTAATATGTTACAGCAAATGATTGACGAGGATAAGGGAGCAGAGGTTATTTGCCAATATTGTAGTGCGACTTATCAATTTAGTGAAGAAGAATTAAAAGCGATCTTAGCTAATCAATAAGATCGCTCTATTATCACCATGACAAACTGAACGACTTCATGTAAAATGAAAGGGACAGTATAAAGAAATAGTGGGAGGAAAGCCAATGTCTGATGTAAAAGATAATCCAGAATTTGAAGAATTAAATGACCAGTTAGTAGTCAGAAGACAAAAGATGCAAGAAATGTCTGAAGCAGGAGTCAATCCTTTTGCTGCAGGATTTGAACGCAGTGACTATTCAAAGGCTTTAATTGAAAAGTATGATCATTTATCCAAAGAAGACTTGCAAGAAAAAGAAGCGATTGAAGTTTCTATTGCTGGCCGTATCGTTTCTAAGCGCGGAAAAGGAAAAGCAGGTTTTGCTCACCTGTTAGACATGAAAGGTAAGTTGCAGATTTATGTTCGCCAGGATCAAGTGGGTGAAGCTGCCTTTACTTGGTGGAACGCTGCCGATTTAGGAGATATTGTGGGGGTTCGCGGCAACTTGTTTAAGACAAAAACAGGGGAACTTTCAGTTAAAGCAAAGGAGTTTATTCCTTTAACAAAAGCTTTAAGACCACTACCTGATAAATTCCATGGTTTGACAAACGTTGAACAGAAATATCGCCAACGTTATTTAGACCTAATTGCCAACGAAGAAAGTTTTGATCGCTTTGTCAACCGTTCAAAGATTATTCGCGAAGTGAGACATTATTTAGACGATTTAGATTATCTAGAGGTTGAAACTCCTGTCTTACATAATCTAGCAGGTGGAGCGTCAGCTAGACCTTTCATTACACATCATAATGCATTAGACATGGAACTATACTTACGGATTGCTTTAGAATTACATTTGAAGCGTTTAGTAATAGGCGGTATGGAAAAAGTATACGAAATCAGTCGTGTCTTCCGTAATGAAGGAATTGATACTACCCATAACCCTGAATTCACTATGATTGAAGTGTATACAGCTTATACAGTTTATACGGATATTATGGACTTAACAGAAGGGTTGATTCGCCATGTTGCCAAGAAAGTCTTAGGGACTGCTATGATTGATTATGATGGTAAAAAGGTAGATTTGGAAACGCCTTGGGCACGTCGCCATATGGTTGATTTAATTAAAGAAGAAACCGGTGTCGATTTCTGGCAAGAGATGACTCTAGAAGAAGCTAAAGCTTTAGCTAAAGAACATCAAGTCCCAGTTGAAGACCACGATTTGTCAGTAGGACATATTATTAATAACTTCTTTGAAGAAAAGGTAGAAGATACATTAGTTCAGCCTACTTTTGTTTATGGACATCCGGTTGAAATTTCACCATTGGCTCGAAAAAACGAAGAGGATCCACGTTTTACCGACCGCTTTGAATTGTTTATTGTTGGTAAAGAATATGCGAATGCCTTTACAGAGTTAACGGATCCAATTGATCAAAGAGAACGTTTTGAAGCTCAAATGGCAGAAAAAGATGCTGGAAATGACGAAGCGCATCCAGTTGACGAAGATTTCTTAGAAGCATTAGAGCACGGAATGCCTCCAACTGGTGGTTTAGGAATTGGTATTGACCGTTTAGTAATGTTATTAACGGATTCACAATCCATTCGTGATGTCCTCTTATTCCCAACATTAAGAAATAATTAAGAATTGAATTGATTAAGAAATTACCACAAACTGGATAGAGATTTGTTTGTGGTGTTTCTTTTGAAATAGTTAAAAATCTAAACCTCTCAACATTAAATAAAGGAGAATACTATGAATACAAGTAGAGCAGAAGCGTTTAGCGATGGAGTTTTAGCAATTGTTATTACTATCATGGTTTTAAAATTACAACCCCCAGCTAGTTTAGACCTAGCTGGATTGAAAGAAATATATCCGACTCTATTAGCCTATATACTAAGTTATGCATATGTGGGGATATACTGGGCCAATCATCATCATTTATTAGCCGTTTTAAAAACAGTCAATGGTAAAATTTTATGGCGTAACTTATTTTGGCTCTTTTTTATGTCTTTGATACCAACTTTCACGGAATGGATGGGCTTAAACCCTTCTGTTAAACTACCAGCCTTTTTTTATGGATTCATCTTACTAATGTGTGCTGTTTCTTATAATATTTTACAAACAGAAATTATTCGGGTGAATGGCAAGGATTCAGATTTAGCTAAAAAGATTGGTAAGGATTTCAAAGGGAAAGGTTCGATTGTTTTTTATATTCTTGCTTTGATTTTCGCTTTTTATCAGCCTCTAATTTCTTATCTAATATATGTGGCGATAGCTTTATTATGGATTATTCCAGATAAGCGACTAGAAAGCACCTTTTATAAATAGTCTTTCATTTATTTCTACGAATTTTTAAATATTGATATGGCAAATCATATTTTTTTAATTTTTGCGATTAATAGGTTATTATAGAATTAACACAATTAAGGAGGGCTAGTAATGGAATTTTTAAGAGAAGATCATGCCATTGTTTTACGTAATGAAGAAAACGAGATGATTGCCGAGATAACTTATCGAGATACTGATGATGAAAAGTTAGTGGTGGCTAACCATACCTTTACTTCAGATAGTCTTAGAGGTCAAGGAATTGCTGGTAAGCTTTTAGATGAGTTAGTAGCAGATATGCAACAGCAAGGTAAAAAAATATATCCCAGTTGTCCATATGTCATTAGAAAATTTGATGAGGAAGCAGAAAAATATAGGCATATAGATGCTCGTAAACACCCAGCTTAACAGTTGCTAATCATATAACCAAAAGTAGTTTCATCTACTTTTGGTTTTTTTAAGGTCTTTAATTAGACAATAAAGCGCTTCCGTGATAACCTTTTAATTAGTAGGTCTATTTCAAATATTTTAATAGTAAGTTGGAAAACACAGTGCTTACGACCTAAGTATTGATTTTATTTACAAAATATAGAAAGGAAGGATCAAGATGAGTTACAGTTTTATTGCAAATTTAAGAGAGTTACAAAGTCAAAAAGATTTGATGCGCCTTTCCCTTTATATGCCTACTAATCGTGGAGGTTTAAATAGGCAAGAAGACCTGATTCAATTTAAAAATCTAATTCAGCAAGTTAAATCTAAGCTGGAAGAAGTTGATAAAGATGAAGCAAATAAGATTTTAAAAGAAATTGAAAGAATTCGAAACGATAAAAATTTTTGGGATCAAACTAAAGAAGGTCTAGCCCTTTTTATCAGTCCTAAAGATGTTGAAGTTGCCTATTTACGTAATGAATTTAAACCTTCGATTCATCTAGGAAATGAATTTTATCTTTTACCTTTATTGGCTTATTATGAGGAACTTCATGAAGTAATCATTGCAGATATATCTAAAGATTCGGTGGACTTTTTTGATGCCAACCAGTTTAATGCCGAAGCCCTTACTCTAGACCCTGCGATTGAAGTGAAAGACTTTTCAGAGATTTATGATGATTTAGACGCTGACTCTCAAGTCAATGTACACTCTTATGGCGGACGTCAAGAGCCTGGTATGCATCATGGACACCGAGCTACTCCAGAAGAAAAAGATCTAGATCGCGCAAAATATTTCAATTACTTGCATAAAAAAATGCAAGAAGTAGCTAAACATTATCACCGGCCAATTTTATTAGCAGGAACAGTTGAGAACATAGGCCATTACAAAAAAGTTAATGAAAACACCGCTATTTATTATGATTCAACAATCGACAAACCCTTCCAATCCATGGATGCTAAAGCGAAAACCAAACTTTTAAAAGAGACCCTTAGTCAAAATCAGCAAGAATTCGCAAAAGAAAAGATTGATCAAATTGAAAAAGCTCGTAATCAAGGGAAAGTCATTCATGATTTTGAAGAGATTAAAGGGCTGATCCATGAAGGGCGTATCGAAGAATGGGTGATTCAATACTTTACAGACAACTTATTAGATGGAGAGGCTTTAAATCATTGGGTGATCAAAGCCATGGATCAAGGGGTTAAAATTTCTCTTGTTTTGGAAAAAGTTGAAGGGATTAAACAACAGTTTTCTGCTCTTTTAAGGTACTAAAAAAGAGATGAATTTATCCCTTTATAGCAAAAGATTACCAAACATTTTGGGCCATGTAATAGAATGAAAGCGATGCATGATTCCATAGTTATGCATCGCTTTTTAATTGTTTAAATAGATAGAGGAGTGTTTCTATTTGAATCGAAAGACATTGACGATAGCTTTTGCCTATGTGGGCGTAGTAACAGGGACGAGACTGACTTCAGGCCAAGAGCTACTGCAATGTTTTATTAGTTTTGGTTCTGTTGGCCTATTCGGTCTATTCTTGGTAGGGCTCATGCATGCCTTAATGGGTGCTATTGTCCGGAGCTAGTTTGCAGCAGCAATTTAATTTAAATAGCATTTGGGGTAGCGCCTTGTATGTTCTATTAGTTTTGATTATTGCATCCTTTGAGTTTGAAAAATCCAACAAATTATTGGTTTTTTACGCCGGTCTTAATTATTTTATTATCCTAGTTTTTATCGATACTTTATTTAACTATCGGTTTGATTTTGAAAAGATTGAAGTGATGAGTCAAGAACTCAATCAGCTTTTCCCTTCGATAATTTTGCCTAGCTTAAACTATTTTTCAATGTGTTTTATAACGGGTTTTTCCATGGCAGTTGTTATCAGTGGTGATGCCCTGCGCCTTCAGTTTACTTTCGCTTGTGCGCATCGCCTATCTAGTAAGCAACCCGACAAGTTTTATACCTACTATGTAGCAGTTACTTTAGCGGGGTTTGCTCTAAGTTTTTAGGATTTAAAGAATTAGTTGCTAGCATGTATCCTATTTTAGGCTTTATTTCTGTCAAGGATCGCTCCGCTTTCCTCTTTGACAGAAACAAAGAATTTGAGGACGAGACGCTAAGACATAAGCATGCCCATTTAGAAGCACCTTGTGTAACATATGTTTGACAACTCTAGACAAGTTTTTAAAATATATGCGAAATTTAATTGACGAGGAAAAAACTACATGGTAAGATAATAAAGGTGTTTTTATTGACAGATACCTGAAACTCAGTCGTGCTGACTGCTATAGATTCACCCTGAAGCGCAGTTTTGAAAATTTCAAGCCTGCGGAAAATTTATATTTATAAATGACACACTTGGATGTGTGGACTAAGAAAATAATGGAAGGAGGACTTTTGATGCCAACAATTAATCAATTGGTTAATAAACCTCGTAAATCAAAAGTAAGTAAATCAAATTCACCCGCATTAAACGTAGGTTACAACAGCTTCAAACGTTCTAACACAAAAACAATGTCTCCGCAAAAACGTGGGGTATGTACACGTGTAGGGACTATGACTCCTAAGAAACCGAACTCTGCTTTACGTAAGTATGCCCGTGTTCGTTTATCTAACCTTATGGAAGTAACAGCTTATATTCCAGGTGAAGGCCATAACTTGCAAGAGCACAGTGTGGTACTAATCCGTGGCGGACGTGTGAAAGACTTACCAGGGGTACGTTACCATATCGTTCGTGGAGCGCTGGATACTGCCGGTGTTAATGACCGTAAGCAAAGCCGTTCTAAATACGGTACTAAGAAACCTAAATCATAATTATAACAATCACCGATTTTTCGAAAGGAGGAGTTTAAATGACTCGTAAAGGGAATATTCCTAAACGTGAAGTGTTACCAGATCCAATTTATAATTCTAAAGTAGTAACTCGCACAATCAACCGTTTAATGGTTGACGGTAAGCGAGGTAAAGCATCATCTATTTTATATAGTGCATTTGATGTAATCCGTGAACAAACAGGCCAAGATCCAATGGAGGTTTTCGAACAAGCCATTGAAAACATCATGCCATTATTAGAAGTTAAAGCTCGTCGTGTTGGGGGTTCTAACTATCAAGTACCAGTTGAAGTAAGACCTGAGCGTCGTTATACTTTAGCGATTCGTTGGTTAGTGACATATTCTCGTTTACGTGGTGAAAAAACCATGGAACAACGTCTAGCACGTGAAATTATGGATGCAGCAAACAATACAGGTGCTTCTGTACGTAAGCGTGAAGATATGCATAAAATGGCAGAAGCTAACAAAGCCTTTGCGCATTATCGCTGGTAAGATTTATAATGGTATTGTTAACTTAGTGATTCTTTGTTAACAGATAATGATTCAAAAAAGGAAAGAGGGGTAAATATACATGGGAAAAAGAGCATTTTCTCTTGAGAAAACTCGTAACATTGGAATTATGGCCCATATAGATGCTGGTAAGACAACGACTACTGAACGTATCTTGTATTATACCGGTAAGATCCATAAGATCGGTGAGACCCACGATGGTGGAGCTCAAATGGACTGGATGGAGCAAGAGCAAGAACGTGGTATTACCATTACTTCTGCTGCAACAACAGCTCAATGGAAAGAACACCGTGTAAATATCATCGATACACCAGGACACGTGGATTTTACGGTTGAGGTTGAACGTTCATTACGTGTATTGGATGGAGCGGTTGCCTTATTAGATGCTCAATCAGGTGTAGAACCTCAAACTGAAACAGTTTGGCGTCAAGCTACTACCTATGGAGTACCTCGTATTGTATTTGTTAATAAAATGGACAAAATGGGAGCTGACTTTGAATATTCACTAAGAACCCTTCATGAGCGCTTAGACGCAAATGCAGTAGCTATGCAAGTTCCAATCGGATCTGAAGATGAATTCAAAGGAATCGTCGATATTGTTCATAAAAAAGCATATATTTATAATAACGATTTGGGGACAGAAATAGAAGAAACAGATATCCCAGAAGAATATCAAGAAAAAGCTGCTGAATATTATACAACTTTAGTTGAAGCAGTAGCTGATACTGATGAAGAAATTATGATGGCTTATCTTGAAGGGGAAGAAATTCCTGAGGATGTTTTGAAAAAAGCTATCCGTAAAGCAACAGTTAATGTTGACTTATACCCAGTCTTCTGTGGTACAGCCTTCAAAAACAAAGGGGTTCAATTATTACTAGATGGTGTTATTGATTACTTACCAAGTCCACTAGATGTTCCACCAATTATTGGTTTCGAACCAGGAAGTGAAAAGGAAATTGAACACCATGCGGATGACAGTGAGTCATTTGCAGCTTTAGCCTTCAAAGTTATGACAGACCCATTCGTTGGTCGTTTAACTTTCTTCCGCGTTTACTCAGGAACATTGGCATCTGGTTCATATGTTCAAAACGCAACTAAAGATTCGCGTGAGCGTGTAGGTCGTATCTTACAAATGCACGCTAACTCTCGTGAGGAAATTGCTGAAGTATTCTCGGGAGATATTGCTGCAGCTGTTGGTCTTAAGAATACAGGAACTGGAGATACTTTATGTGACCCAGATAACTTAGTTATTCTTGAATCAATGGAATTCCCTGATCCAGTTATTGAGGTAGCGATTGAACCTGATTCAAAAGCTGACCAAGATAAGATGGGCTTAGCCTTAGCTAAGTTAGCTGAAGAAGATCCAACCTTCCGTGCTTCAACTGACCATGAGACTGGTCAGACAATTATTGCCGGAATGGGAGAATTACACTTAGATATCATCGTTGACCGCTTAAAACGTGAATTTAAAGTTTCAGCTACGGTTGGTGCACCACAAGTTTCTTACCGTGAGACCTTCCGTGCCGCGACACAAGCTGAAGGTAAATTCGTTCGTCAATCAGGTGGTAAAGGTCAGTATGGTCACGTATGGATCGAATTTGAACCAAATGAAGAAGGCGCTGGCTTTGAGTTTGAGAATGCGATTGTTGGTGGGGTTGTTCCTCGTGAATACATTCCAGCAGTAGAAGCAGGATTGAAAGATGCGATGGAAAATGGTGTCCTAGCAGGATTCCCATTAGTAGATATCAAAGCTAAGCTTTACGATGGATCTTATCACGATGTTGACTCTTCTGAAACAGCTTATAAGGTTGCGGCTTCAATGGCACTTAAGGCTGCTGCTAAGAAAGCACAACCTTCAATCCTTGAACCAATGATGGCTGTTGAAGTAACAGTTCCTGAAGAATATTTAGGAGATGTTATGGGACACGTGAACTCTCGCCGTGGACGTATTGAAGGTACTTCAACACGTGGAAACGCACAAATTGTTAAATCATTCATTCCTTTATCAGAAATGTTTGGCTACGCAACGACTTTACGTTCTTCAACTCAAGGTCGTGGTACATTTACAATGCAATTCGACCACTACGAAGATGTTCCAAAATCAATCGCTGAAGAAATCATCAAAAAATACGGTGGGTCTTCAGAAAATTAATCATAAGCAATAAAGGCTTATTAAGAAGAAAGACCAAGGTTAAGGGAAATATCCGTTGAATTCACTTCAATATCTTTGGTATAATAATTTTGATAGATTACATAATCTATAAACACTTTAAAATTAGGGGGATTTACTCAAATGGCAAAAGAAAAATACGAACGTACGAAACCGCATGTTAACATTGGTACTTTAGGACACGTTGACCACGGAAAAACAACTTTATCAGCTGCAATCGCGACTGTATTAGCTAAAAACGGATTCGGTGAAGCTAAGGACTATGCTTCAATCGATAACGCTCCAGAAGAAAAAGAACGTGGAATCACAATCAACACTTCTCATATCGAGTATGAAACTGCTAACCGTCACTATGCACATATTGACGCTCCAGGACACGCGGACTACGTTAAGAACATGATCACTGGTGCTGCTCAAATGGACGGTGCGATCTTGGTTGTATCTGCAGCTGATGGCCCAATGCCACAAACTCGTGAACACATCTTATTATCGCGTCAAGTAGGAGTTCCTTACTTCGTAGTCTTCTTAAACAAAGTAGACATGGTTGACGATGAAGAATTATTAGAATTAGTTGAAATGGAAGTTCGTGACATGTTATCAGAATACGACTATCCAGGAGATGACATTCCAGTAATCGCAGGTTCTGCTCTTAAAGCTTTAGAAGGCGACGAAGCTTATGAAGCTAAAGTATTAGAGCTAATGGAAGAAGTAGATGCATATATTCCAGAACCAGAGCGTGACACTGACAAGCCATTCATGATGCCAGTCGAAGACGTATTCTCTATTACTGGTCGTGGTACAGTTGCTACAGGACGTGTTGAACGTGGACAAGTTCGTGTAGGTGACGAAGTTGAAATTGTAGGTATCGCTGAAGATACTATGAAGTCTACAGTAACTGGTGTAGAAATGTTCCGTAAGATGTTAGACTATGCTGAAGCAGGGGACAACATTGGTGCATTATTACGTGGAGTTACACGTGATGATATTGAGCGTGGACAGGTATTAGCAGCTCCAGGAACTATTACTCCACATACTAAGTTCGAAGCGGAAGTATATGTACTTTCTAAAGAAGAGGGTGGACGTCATACACCATTCTTTACTAACTATCGTCCTCAATTCTACTTCCGTACAACTGACGTAACAGGTGTTGTAGAATTACCAGAAGGAACTGAAATGGTTATGCCTGGTGACAACGTATCTATGACAGTAGAATTAATTCACCCAATCGCTATCGAAGACGGAACTCGTTTCTCAATTCGTGAAGGTGGACGTACTGTAGGTGCAGGTACTGTTACTAAAATTAATGCTTAATTAAATATTAAGAACAAAAGCCAAGCAAAGTACTTGGCTTTTTTATTTTAGATTAATGTTTGTTGTATCAAGCTTAATCATGCTATACTAAAAGTAAATAAAATTTAGAAAGGGGAATGACGATGGATTTTAACAGTGTTGTTAGCTCTATTCCTGGAATAATAGGCTCATTACTTTTATTAATAGCAGCATTGATTTTGGCGCATTTTGCGAGAAAATATGCGATTAAGGCTATGGAGAGTATCGACTTTGACTTGAAATTACAAAAATGGGGGTTAGCTAGAACCGATGAGGAATCTAATGCCTTCTTAGAAACAATAGGCACTTTATTATATTTTATTATTGTACTTTTCTTTGTACCTTTCATTTTAAATGGATTAGGATTGGCAGGGGTTGTTGATCCAATATCTAATATGTTTGCGAAGTTTTTTGCTTACATTCCAAACATTATTGCAGCCGTTTTAATTATATTCATTGGCAACTTATTCTGTAAGTTTGTTAAACAGTTAACGCAAAACTTACTAGAAGGTTTCAATTTAGATAAGTGGTATAGTAAGATGACGGGGCAGGAAGAAAAAGAAAGAGTCAATGATACACATCTAGCTGAAGTGTTTTCGACCGTTGTTTATGTCTTAATATTTATTCCGATTTTAACAGTGGCCCTTGAAACACTAGGTATTCAGACTATTTCAGCACCGATTGTCGGTGTATTAAACTCTGTAATGTCAGCAATTCCTAATATAATTGTGGCAGTTATTCTTGTTTTTGTCGGTGGCTTCATTGCAAAATTGTTAGGTGATTTATTAGAAAGCCTATTAAAGACATCTGGTATCGACCAATATTCAAAATATTTAAATTTTAAAGGTGAAAGCCATATCCAAATTTCAAGCGTGATTGCTCAAGTGGCTAAATCACTATTACTTATTTTCTTTATTGTCGAAGCTATTTCAGTTCTTAACTTAGAAGTATTAAATGCGATAGGCACTTCTATTATTGCCTACATCCCTGATGTAATAGCTGCGGCGTTAATCTTAGCGGTAGGAGTAATTGGTGGTAATATTCTTGCAAGCTTTTTGAAAGAAGTTTCTGGTAGTAAAGTATTTGGAGAATTTGTTCGTTATGCTATTATTGTATTGGCGATTTTCATGACATTGAACCAATTAAAGTTTGCTCCAACAATTGTTAACGCGGCCTTTATTATTATTCTTAGTGCGGTAGCTGTTGCCTTCGCTCTTGCAGTTGGAATAGGTGGTAAGGATTTTGCTGCACGTCAACTAGAAAATATTGAAAAAAGCATTGAACACGAAGAAAAAGAAGAAGAACAGCAAAGATTCTAAAACTAATCAAAACAAAAAGCTCGCTATTCTTAATTGAATGAGCGAGCTTTTTTGTGATTGTAATTACGATTTATTGAATCAGTCGATTATAGTGACCAATGATTTGTTCAGATAACTCTTCAATCGATTGATTCTCTACATTAATCACGGTGGCACCTAGTTGATGATATAAATCATCTGCGAACATCAATTCTTGCTTTACTCTCTCAAGTGAAGAGTAAGTAGCTTTTTCACCTAACCCCATCATTTCGACTCGTTTTTTACGAATGTTTTGGATATATAGAGGAGAGGCAATCAAACCATATATTCTTCGTGAATCAGCCTGATAGATTTCATCAGGAATGTGAACTTCTGGAAAAATTGGTAAGTTGGCTACCTTATATGATTTATTAGCTAGGTACATACTTAAAGGTGTTTTGGAAGAGCGTGAAACTCCTAGCAATACAATGTCAGCTAATTCGAATCCTTTACGATTTTTACCATCATCGTACTTCACTGCAAATTCAATGGCTTGAATACGATCGAAGTAGTGATCATCGAGTCGATGTAGGGTTCCTGATTTTTCAGTAGCTGTCATATTTGTTTTTTGTGAAATAAGGTCTAGAATGGGGTGGATTACATTATGATAATCTAATCCGTTTTTCTTTGAGAACTCACTGGCGTAATTTTCTAGACCTTCATCAACTAAAGTAGTGATTAAAATCGCATTCACTTTAGCAGCCTCTTCAAGTATGGGTTTTAATTCATCCCGGGTGTTAATAAATGGAAATCTTTTTAAACTGATGTTGGTTAACTTTGGGAATTGGGCTAAAGCGGCGTTGGTAGCGCGTAGGGCTGTTTCACCGACAGAGTCGGAAATGACATAGAATTTGTAAGAATTGGTTACTGACATATTATTCCTCCGATTGGCTTAATTCAACCAAAAGATTCACGATATGAGTTTTTGATACTTTGCCAAGTATTTCATAGTCAGCGGTTACGATTGGCAGTGAATCAATCTGGTGTTCAGATATTAGGCGTGCCGCATCAAGCACCGTTTGATCGGGTTGAGCGACAATAATATTTGGCATTCTGGTCATTATAATGGTTAAGGGTGTATCCATTAACTGACCAATCGCTGAGCGGAGTAAATCCTTACGCGACACGATACCTGCTAGCTTGTGGTCTTCTTCATCAATTACATAGATAGAACCAGCATCATACATAAATAAGTGAGTAATTGCGTTTTGGACTGTAGTATCAGGTGTAACTGTGATAGCCTGGACCATAATATCTTTAACAAGATACTCTGAAAATGCTTCATATAATAAGGATTTTTCAGTTAATCCAGAATAAATATAGCCTACTTTTTGACGAGCATCGAGGATGCCCGTCATGGTTAAGACAGCGAAATCACTACGCAATGTTGATTTTGTTAAACCAAGCTTACTAGCAATTTCGTCGCCGGTGATTGGTTCATTTTCTTTAACGATTGAGATGATTTCTTCTTGTCGGGGTGAAAGTTTCATAGTTCCCCTCCTAGTTAATTAATTATACGTTTTTAATAGCGCTTTGTGCAGCGGCTAATTGTGCAATTGGTACACGGTAAGGTGAGCAAGATACATATGAAAGCCCTACTTGGTGGAAGTGTTCAATGGAACGAGGGTCTCCTCCTAGTTCTCCACAAACACCAATTTTCAAGTTTTCTTTCACGGATCGTCCTCGTTCTACAGCTATCTCAACAAGTTCTTTAACAGCAAAAGTATCAATAGTTTGGAAAGGATCATCTTTTAAAATGCCTTGGTCAAGGTATTGATTTAAGAATTTACCAGCGTCATCTCGTGAGTAGCCAAAGGTTAGTTGAGTCAAGTCATTGGTTCCGAACGAGAAGAATTCAGCGTCATTTGCTAATTGATCGGCAATTAAGCATGCACGAGGTGTTTCAACCATTACTCCAACTGTAAATTCCATACTTACCTTTTCTTGCTTTAGAACATTTTCTAAGTGTTCTTTTATTTTTGCTTTCAAGTGAATTAATTCAGCTTGACTACTCACTAAAGGAATCATGATTTCTGGTTTAACTTTAACACCGTCTTTTGCTACTTTCATAGCTGATCGGATAACTGCTTCTGCTTGCATGATATATAAGTCAGGGTAGGACATTCCCATACGACAACCACGGTGGCCCATCATAGGGTTAACTTCCTTCATAGACTGCACCCGGTCACTCAATTCAGAAGCATCAATTTGAAGTTGTTTAGCAACTTGTTTGATTTCATTTTGACCATGCGGTAAAAACTCATGTAAAGGAGCATCTAACAAACGTACTACCACTGGTTTTTCTTGCATTAACTCAAAGATATGTGAAAAATCTTCGGTTTGGAAATTACGGATAGCATCTAAAGATGTTTGACGATCAGCAGGGTTTTTGGCAAGTAAGAATTTGCGGATGGCTATTAGACGGTCTTCTTGGAAGAACATATGTTCAGTTCTAACTAGTCCAATACCAACTGCTCCAAAACGTAAACCGTTTTCAATATCTGAAGCTGTTTCGGCATTCATACGAATAGCTAATTGAGCATGCTGACGAGACCATTCTAAGACCTTATCTAAGTCTTCATTTGCTCCGCCTGCAACTGTTGGGATTTCACCGATGTAAAGACATCCTGTCGTACCGTCTACAGAAATGATATCTCCTTCATTTAGTTGACCACCAGGATAAGATAAAGTCTTCTTATCTTCATTGATGTCCAATTCACTACAACCAGCTACACAGCATTTACCCATTCCGCGAGCAACAACCGCTGCATGAGAAGTCATTCCTCCTTGACTGGTTACAATGCCATTAGCAGAGTTCATACCCACAATATCTTCAGGTGAAGTTTCATGACGCACTAAAATAACTGATTTGCCAGCATCTGCCCACTCTTTTGCAGTGACTGCATCAAAAACGATTTGTCCAGTTGCAGCACCCGGACTGGCTGGCAAGCCCAACTTAGAAACTAATTCAGCTTGATTTAGAGCATTCGGATCAAAGGCAGGGTGTAGCAATGTATGGAGGGATTCTGGATTAATAGTTAGAAGGGCTTGGTCGGGTGATAAGATGCCTTCATTTACAAAGTCCACCGCAATTTTGACAGCTGCTTGAGCAGTCCGCTTGCCATTTCTTGTTTGCAGAATATACAATTTTTTATCCTCAATCGTAAACTCAATATCCTGCATATCCGAATAGTGCTTTTCAAGTTTCTCAGTTAATTCTATGATTTGTTGATAGATGTTAGGGAATTGGTCACGTAGACGATTAATTGAAACAGGGGTACGTATACCAGCAACTACGTCTTCTCCTTGTGCATTAGTTAAGTACTCACCGTATAATTCGTGCTTACCGTTTGCGGGATTACGTGTGAAGAGAACACCTGTACCAGAAGTTTCGCCACTATTACCAAAGACCATTTCTTGGATGTTAACAGCAGTACCTAAGTCATCTGGAATATTGTTTAAGCGACGGTAAACAATAGCCCGTTGATTATTCCAAGATTTGAAGACAGCTTCAACCGCTGCGTAAATCTGTTGGTAAACATCTTGAGGGAATGGATGGTTCAATTCTTCTTGATAGATAGCTTGATAATCTTTAACAATTCCTTTAAGGTGTTCAGCTGTCAATTCGTAATCATAGTGCAAATGATTGTCTAATTTAACTTGCTTAAGAATTTTTTCAAACTTAGCCATATCGATTTCATAAACGACGTTCCCATACATTTGTAGAAGACGACGATAACAGTCGTATGCGAAACGTTCATTGTTGGTGATTTGAGCTAATTTTAAGACATTTTCATCGTTAAGCCCTAAGTTTAATATAGTATCCATCATACCTGGCATAGAGATTTTTGCTCCAGAGCGAACGGAAACTAATAATAATTTTTCTGGATCATTAAAGGTCTTGCCTGAGATTTCTTCAAGATGGCTCACGGCTTCGGCAATTTCATCTTTAAGCTCAGTTTTTAACCCCTTAGCTTCCTCTAAGTATTCCAAACATGCTTGAGTCGAAATAGTAAATCCTTGGGGAACAGGGAAGCCTAGACTAGTCATTTCAGCCAAGTTGGCTCCTTTACCGCCTAATAGATCCTTCATTTTGGCATTTCCTTCACCAAATGCATAAACACGTTTCATCAACAAACCTCCTAAAAATTTAAGTAGTGCAACTTATCGTATTATATAATGCACACTATTACTTGTCAATCTAAAATAAGCCACAAAAATTATTGTTTTTAACGCTATGTAAGTTTAATAGTGTTGCTTATTTAAACG
The DNA here is from genome assembly GCF_050409445.1 of Facklamia sp. P13055. Lineage (NCBI taxonomy): Bacteria > Bacillati > Bacillota > Bacilli > Lactobacillales > Aerococcaceae > Facklamia > Facklamia sp. P13055. Next base: position 1,670 of record NZ_JBNUPL010000018.1, on the reverse strand, counting down.
CTAAAATGTTTAATGAAAGCACATGATAAAAAGAAGGGTAAAAATTGTCTTATTTTCGAGAGAATGGTAAAATATAGGCGTACAATTAGCTTGTGAAAAAAACAATTTGGAGGCAGAAATATTTATGAAAGTGATCATCATTGGAACAAACCATGCTGGAATAGCAGCGGCAAATACTTTGTTAGAAAATTATCCAGAGCACGAAATTGTGATGTTGGAACGTAATTCAAATCTTTCTTATCTTGGCTGCGGAACAGCTTTATGGGTAGGTCGTCAAATTGATGATTATAAGGGTCTTTTCTATACAAACGAGGAGGCTTTCGCTAAAAAAGGAGCCCGAATTTATACTGAAACTGAGGTTTCTAACATCGATTTTTCGAATAAAAAGGTATACGCTCTGAAAAAAGATGGCGAAAAACTTGAGGAAAGCTATGATAAATTAATCTTAGCTACAGGATCATTGCCAATCACTCCTAAATTCCCGGGTCATGATTTGGAAGGATTACACTTCTTAAAATTATTCCAAGAAGGACAAGCGGTTGATAAAGCCTTAGCAGATAAAGGGGCAAAAAATGTTTGTGTAATTGGTGCAGGTTATATCGGTGTCGAAATTGCTGAAGCTGCTAAGAGACGTGGAAAAAACGTTCGCATTTTTGATGCTGAAAAAACTTCACTAGCTAGTTACTATGATCCTGAATTCGCTAAGATGATGGACCAAAACTTAGAGCGTAATGGCATATCAACACATTTTGGTGAATTAGTTCAAGAATATATCGGTGAAAACGGTAAAGTTAAGGCTGTGAGAACAGATAAGGGCACTTATGAAGCAGATGTGGTAATTAATTCAATCGGCTTCCAAGCGAATACCGAGTTAGGTAAAGACCATCTCGACTTATTTGAAGGTGGAGCATATCTTGTAGACCGCCATTTTAAAACATCAGATGATGATGTCTATGCGATTGGAGACTGTGCCAGCAATTACTCCAATGCCATTCAGGATACAACATACATTGCCTTAGCTTCTAATGCGGTTCGATCAGGTATTGTTGCAGCTCATAACCTTGCAGGTACTGAGTTGGAAGGAGCTGGTGTACAGGGATCAAACGGAATTAATATTTTCAACTTAAAATTAGTCTCAACTGGTTTGACGTTAAAGGCAGCTGAACTAGCAGGTGTTGATGTAGACTATGTAGAACATGAAGATACACAATTTCCCGGATTTATGCCTGAAAATCATCAAGTCAAAATAAGAATTGTCTATGAAAAGACAAGTCGTCGGATAGTAGGGGCTCAGCTAGCTTCAGATTACGATGTATCTTTATTAATCCATATGTTTTCACTAGCTATTCAAGAAGAAGTTACGATTGATAAGTTAGCCTTATTAGATACCTTCTTCCTACCTCACTTTAACCAACCGTATAATTACATTACTGTGGCTGCTTTAAAAGCTAAAAAACAATTAAAGTAAGATAATTTAAAATCCTCTATTTAAAATCCTCTATATAATAAGGTAGCAATTATGTTTTTCTAGGAAAATTGATATTAGTTTTCCTGCAGCTAAAAAAACATAAAAGCTATCTTTTTTTATAAATACTCAAGAAAGCTTTGATTATCGCTGTCAACCGTAAATGAAAATGTCCTGAAATTTTAAAAATTTGCGGGATAAAACT
>NZ_JBNUPL010000017.1:0-29409 GCF_050409445.1 Facklamia sp. P13055 | reverse complement strand
GTACTTTCTTCTTTAGAGCTTATTTCTTTGGTACTCTCTTCTTTAGAGCTCTCTTCTTTGGTACTTTCTTCTTTAGTTGTTTCCTCTTCAGTTTCTTCATTCATCACTTCAGTAGCTGTTGTTTCATCAACGGATGTGTCAGTATTCGTGGTAGTGTTCTCATTTGTACAACCAACTAATAGGGCAATGGCTGATAGAGATAGCACTCCCACTTTCATCTGATTTAAAATTGATTTTTTCATTCAACTCTCCCTTTCATCAATAGAATTTATTAATCAGCAACAATAAAATGAATATGCTTATTTTATGACAAACATATTTCATTCAGCTTTATTGTACGAACGAAAACCCAACAAGTCAAACAATTCAATATTAAATTAGATATAAACAACATATATTATAGATAATGAAAACTTGCTAGAAAATTTATTATTAAATTTAATTATCAAATTATTCAAAATTACTTAGCATAGATTGCTTAAAGAGAATCATGTAGCCGGCTTATCTTGAAGCTTAAATATAAAATTTAAAAAGCGAAGCCTATGAATTATGTTAAGAGGGATTTTATTTTTTTGTTAGTCGCTTTATAGAAAGAAAGTGTATAAATGAATCAGCAAAAACATCTATTATAACTTGAAAGAATTAGCGAATACCCCAATTAAAGTCATTGATTCAAAATTTAATTCAGGCGCTCAGTGACTGGTGGTTAAAAAAGCTGCAGAAGTTTTAGCCGCTAGAGAGGACTTTTAAGAAACGGTTAAAAGAATAGAAGGAACTATTAAGAAAACGCATCTCTTTATCAACGCTCCTACCTTGAAATATATGTTAAATCAGGATGCATAGCTAGGGCGCAGGTTTTTGTTGCCAATAAGGTCATTTTAAAACCAGTAGTCTCGATGGATGAGGTTGGCGGCGGGGTAGCAATAGGTATGACCATTAGCTAAAAGGGTAATATTAAAAAGATTCAAAAATGAGTTAATAATTGTATGCAAGAGCATACAATTATTAACTATGCTAGTGTTCATGCCTATGGAGGCCAATGCGTGCAAGAATTTGAGGAATATTAAACTTAATTAATTAGTAGGGGGCTAGATTATACGATGGAAATTTTAGCATTTGTAGCGATGAGTGCGAGGATAGGTTCGGTCGCTATCGCTTTAACTACTGAATCGAATAAGAAGGGGGTTAACTGGATTTTAAAAGAGTAATTATATATAGTATGTTATTTATAGTCACCTTGGTGATCGCCACTCAAGGCTTTATGACTAAGATGGAGGTGGCTTGATGTTGCCACTTCTTTTCCCCTTTATTTATTTCACTATTATTTTTTTGATTACTACTAAAATTAAGGGCAACTCAATTGTCGATATAGGGTGGGGCTTAGTCTTTGTGTTGCAAGGAATCTTTAATTTTATTGTCGGCTCGGTAAGCTATTCGATTATTAAATACAATCAATTTGATTTTTCTATGAGTCATAATTACATTGTAATAATTAGCTTGCTAATTGCTGTCATTGGTCTGTTTGTCGAAGTGGTTGGCGATGAACAACTTAGATAACACATAAATAAAAACACAGGCAAATGACTCCGAACAGACTTATGGTCAATGCCCCGTCATCCTAATTATTTTAGAGAGATCTTAGTTTGGGTCGACCTATATATTAGTGGGTTCACCTTATTATTTATTCAAGCCGTTCATCCTGTTTATTATATCGTTCTAGTTATTTCTCCTCTAGTAATGGCGACAGTATTGATAAAAATATCTATTCCTTTATTAGAAAAAATATGTAGTAATATGAAGGTTGGCAAGAATATACTCAAAGAGTCCCTATGTTATTTCCATGGGGCAAGAAATAACATCTAATAAAATAACTTCCTAACAAACTGTTTTGAGACAGTTTGTTAGGAAGTTATTTTGTATTAAAGTTCGAAGTTAAAATGGATAGGAGGTTGGAGGTCAAATCTATTCACTACGAAGAGCTTCAACCGGGTTTTTGCGTGAAGCTTGTTTAGATGGAATTAAACCAGCAATAAATGATAGTAGAATGCTTAAGCCAATTAAGATAAGGGCATTTTTAAAAGATAAGCTGACTGTGACCTCTTCTAATAAGTGCAGCAATAAATTGTTTAAAGGAGTGTGTAATAAATAAGTAAACCCGATGCCTAATAATCCTGAAAACAAGCCGATAATAATCGTTTCAGCATTAAAAACCGTTGAAATATTTCTTTTTGAGGCGCCGATGGCTCTTAGAATACCAATTTCTTTTGTGCGTTCTAATACTGAGATATAAGTGATGATCCCGATCATAATCGATGATACGAGTAATGATACGCTGACAAAAGCAATGAGAACGTAGGTAATAACATTTACAATTTCCGAAACAGAAGACATGATTAAGCCGGCAAAGTCGGAGTAGGTAATTTTTTCCTTTTCACTAACAGTCTGATTATAAGCTTCAATTGCGTCAGAAATAGCTTCTTTATCAGCAAAATCATCTGCATAAATACTGATTGCAGAAGGATTTTCAGTAGAAACGACACCAAATTCTTTTAAATTAGTGTCGTAACTAGCCGGTGCAATTGAAGAATCATAAATTTCAAGAAGGGACGAATCATCCAGGTCTTTAACGACTTGATTAAATGGATCCGCGATATTAGCCGGATTGTCAGCTAAATTTGGCTCTGTTGTTGCGAACGGTTCTAAGCTTTGCTGTTTTGCTTGAATTTGCTTAATAAATTCAGCTTGTTGACTGAGGGTGAAATCCTCTAAATAATGATAGACATCTTCAATTTTTTCTCTATCGTTAGCTGCTTCAAAAGCTAGACCATTTAAAACGTTGGTTTTTGGTTGCTTTTTTTGTGCTTGAACGATGTCACTTTGATTGACATAAGCCATTAAAAAGTTTCTTAATTTGCGTGTATAAGCAAGCGGAGTGCGAATGGTTAAGGTTTTAGCATTATCAACTGGTTGAATGATACCGGAAATTTTTATCGGGATAGCTTTTTCTTTAACAACTTTTTCAATCGTTAAGGGATCGTCAGTCAGTTTTTGATAATTACCTCGCGCGTTTTTCTCATAGTAATCACTGCGAGGTAATAAATAAAAAGTTTGATTGCGTAGGTCTTTAAACCGAAGTGTCTTTTTTTCGAGGTGAAGTTCTTCATCATTTTCTATTTGATTGAGAATTTTCTCATAATCTTCAGAGGGGAGCATGCCAAACTCGTAAAAATCAGAAAGGCTGATTTCATTGGCTTCATTTACAACCAGCACCATCTCATTATATTTTTCAGGCCATTTACCATCGATTAAATGATAATTATCCTTTACAACTGGGCTAATAACTTGCTCACCTTGACCTGGAAGAAGTTCGCTAATTTTTGTGTTGGGTTGATTAAACGAGTTTGAAGGGGAACTAAAGTTTGTTCTTGGTTGTCGATTCACACTTTCAAAAGAACTACCATCAGTATTGATCAAACGCTCATTTTCGTCGTAGGCGAATAAATCAAAATTGATAGCGTAAGAATAAACGATACCATTTTTGCCGACATAGTTAGAAAGTTTATTGTCATCTTGATCTAAATATTTTTTGAAAGCTGTTAAATTATTTTGGCGAAAAGAAGAATTGAACTCACTCATTTGTTCAAGCGATTCATTGTTACTGTAGATGACGTCTAAATTTTCATTGTTAGAGTCGGTATCTTCTGTTTCTTTAGTAGAAGTTTCCGCTCTTCTTGCCGACATTAATTGATTAAAGTCGACAGACTCTTGTTCAATGGTTATTGGATAGGCCGACATAGTCTCTTCTTGGACGTTATCAATATAGTTATTCACGCCGGTCGATAGCGATAGAATGAGGGCAATTCCAATAATCCCGATGGACCCTGCAAAAGCTGTCAAAAACGTTCGGGCTTTTTTAGCGTTTAAATTATTAAAACTTAACGACAAGGCCGTAAGAAACGACATGGAAGACTTGCCCATGCTTTCATGCTTAGAGTTTTTGTTTTCTTCAATGGCTAAAGGATGGGTGTCAGAAATGACTTTGCCGTCTTGCAATTCAATAATGCGGTTGGAGTATTGGTGAGCCAATTCAGCATTATGAGTAACCATCACGACCAAACGTTTTTTGGCAACGTTTTTTAATAGGTTCATTATTTGAAGGCTAGTCTGTGTATCTAAGGCTCCTGTCGGTTCATCGGCTAAAAGAATATCTGGCTCATTGACTAATGCTCGTGCGATCGCAACTCGTTGCATTTGCCCCCCAGATAATTGATTGGGCTGTTTGTTGATATGATCTTTTAACCCTACTTCCTCTAAGGCTTTGATAGCTTTTTGCTTCCGAAGCTTGGCTGAAATTCCTGAAATAGTAAGTGCCAATTCAACATTGGATAAAACGGATTGGTGAGGGATTAAATTATAGCTTTGAAAGACAAAACCGACCGAGTGGTTGCGGTATGAATCCCAGTCTTTGTCTTTATAATTTTTGGTTGAAATGCCATTAATAATAATATCACCACTGTCATAGCGGTCCAAGCCGCCAATGATATTGAGTAACGTCGTTTTACCTGACCCGCTGTGACCTAAAATAGATACAAACTCATTGTCTCTTAAATTGAACGTCACATTATCCAAGGCTTTTTGCTTAAAGCCCCCTGTATGGTAACTTTTGGTTATTTTTTCTATTTGGTGCATTGTAAAACTCCTTCATTGAAAGATTTACGAATAAATGGTAATAGTCTCATTTCAAACAAAGTATATCACTAATACCGACCTAATTCGATCCTAGCGCAAACAAAAAATAGCAACACAATATCTTCCACCTAAAAAAACTCAAGTCGAAAGTTTTAAGGTATGCGTGGGAAGCCTTGCGATAAAATAGTAAGTGTGATCAATTGTCTGATAAGGATGTTTTTTATATTGTTAGCTTAATGGGACATGAACGACTAAAATAATCCGTCAGGTAACGATTGGAGCATTATTTTATAATATAAATCTATCAGTTTCTAAAATGACACCAAGGGGAGCTAGTTTGTAGGATGCTTAAAGGGAACAGTGCATAAGTTTTCCAAGCAAAAGCCATTGTGGCCTACCACTTAATTAAATAGAATTTTAAGAAGTTATCTAATAAATCAGGCCTATTTATCAGAAACTCTGATAGGTCCGCGGCCTGTTAGTAAGTTATAATAGCATCAGGAATATTATTTAGATGCATCCATCCAAGATGTTGAGAGTGGTTTTGTTTATAGGAAGCCTGTTGTTCACAAAAGCGGTAGGACTTAAATAATGCTAGTGCAACTAATAGAAAAAGAGCGAGGGGTTAATTTTGAATAGTAAGCGTATGTTAGATTGTTTCGCAAGTGATTTTGCTACGATGACTTCCTCGGATTTACTCAATAGTATACGAGCTAATGAAGGCAGAACTTTATTAGTAGAATTAAGAGAAGATCGAACTCCTCACCTACCTGATCTTACTAACAGTGAACTTGCTCGAGCTGCTGGTGCGGATTTGATTTTGCTCAATCAAGTAGATGTTTTTAATCCAAAGATATGGGCTTTACCAGATACGCCACATCCAATTGAAACTTTGAAACAGTTTGTCCAACGTCCCATCGGTGTCAATTTAGAACCGGTAGCCAGTGAGGGACATTATTTGGAAAAAGTAAAGAGCCTAGTTGAGGGGCGTATATGTAGTGTTGAAAGCTTAAAAAGAGTGGAAGAATTGGGGTTAGATTTTATATGCTTAACAGGAAACCCACAATCCGGAGTTAGTAATCAGGCAATAGTAGAAGGTATTCGTCTGGCGAAAAACCATTATTCTGGTATTGTGATTGCTGGCAAAATGCATGGGGCAGCCTATGATGAACCTATTTCTTCAGAAGAATGGGTGCAACACTTTTTGACAGCTGGGGCTGAAATTATCATATTACCTCAAGTTGGAACCGTGCCTGGTTACTCGATGGAAGAGTTTAGGCGCAGTTGTCAGTTGATTCACAAAGTGGGGGCTTTGAGTTTAGCAGCTAACGGGACGAGTCAGGATTGTTCACAAAAAGAGGTGGTTACTCATTTGGGATTAACTGCTAAAATAGGTGGTGCAGATATTTTGCATATTGGTTGTTCAGGTAGTGGGGGCATTGCCCCGTTTGAAAATATTATGCAATTATCGATTGCCATTCGAGGGTTGAATCACACGCTTAGAAGAATGGCCATATCCAATCTTCGATAAAGACTCTGCTTCAAGACTTATTACTAAAAAAGATGGAAAGGATGTGGTAGGCTAGAATAGATAATTATTTAGGGATTTAGTCATTCCAACAACTTAAAGAATAAAGGAGAAAAATATGAAAAAAACATTAAAAAGCATCTTAGCAGCATCGCTCACTTTATCAACTGTGTTAGCACCTTTAACAGCTATGGCTCAAGAAGAAAATGCAGGTATAGAAATTAGCTTTATGATTCCTGATTGGGGAGCTCCATCGGATGAAATGTTGGCTAGATTTGAAGAAGAGTATGGGATTAAAGTCAATGTTTTACCAACTAGTTGGGACGATATTCGTGATAAGTTAGCGATTGCAGCTGCAAGTAACACGGTGGCAGCGGATGTCTTTGAAGTAGATTGGTCTTGGATGGGAGAATTCACCAGCGCAGATTGGTTGGCTCCTATTGATTTGCCAGATGCGGATGCTTTTCCAGCAATCGAGCAATTTATGCTAAACGATGAGGTCTATGCAGTCCCTTATGCAAATGATTTTCGGATTGCCTACTACAATACAAAAATGTATGAGGAGGCTGGCTTAGAAGAACCGCCAGTAACTTGGGATCAAGTGATGGAACAAGCTAAAACTATTAAAGATGCTGGAATTACAGAATACCCAGTATCGCTTCCGTTAGGTGCGGATGAAAATTTAACGACTACTTTCTTCTGGTTGGCTTATACACGCAATGGTATTTTATTTAATGAGGATAATACTTTGAATGAAGAAGCGTCTCTCGATGCATTAACTATTATTAAGGCTTTATCAGATGAAGAATTAATTAATCCAGGTAATGTGAACGGTTCGGGAATGGACGCTTACAGACAGATTAACTCAGGAGATACTGCCTTTATAGTAGGCCCATCTTCATTTGTTGGTCGCGTTAATAATGAAGAGGAGTCAACAGTAGTTGGACAGGTAAAACCAATTTTACTGCCAGGTGTTGATGCAAACGCTGAAAGAACAGTACCTTTCCAAGAAGCAGTAGGTATTTCACCAAATACTGAAAATATGGAAGCTGCTCAAACCTTCGTTAAGTGGTATACTTCCGAAGAAACTCAATTAGAATTATTTGATGCGGTAGGAGCACTTCCTACACGATTAAGCATCTTACAGCAGCTAATTGATGAGGAAAAGATTAAAAACACAGGTGCGATGGTTGAATTGGCTGAAATGGTTGAATCGCCATTCCCAAATGGGGTGCCAGAATATTACACCGAAATGAGTGCCGAAATTTATAATACTATCAATAAAATGGTAACTTCAGATCTTTCTGCCGAAGAGGTTGTTAAAGAATTAGTTGAAAAAGTAAATAGTGTTGTTGAGGAATTTGCTGAGTAATTAATAATAAATCTAGGTGTAGTGCACTACACCTAGATTTAAATTTTTAAGGGTTGATCCGTGCTATTATAAAAATGATAGTAGGGATCAATGATTTAAAAGGAGTTTATTATGAAAAAATCTAAAAAAGCCATTTTTCTAATCTTACCCATGATGCTTATCATGGGATTGTTCGTCTACTTACCAATTGTACGCACCTTCATCTACAGTCTTCATGCGTTTAAATTAAGTAGACCAGACCGCTTTAAGTTTATCGGACTCGATAATTATAAAGAGGTTTTACTCTCAGAAGATTTTCATCATGCTTTTCAAAATAGTTTGATGGTTTTTTTATTAGTCGTCTTTTTAACCGTCATTTCCAGCATTATTGTGGGACTTTTGCTCAATAAGCGGACAGTTATTAGCCCAATGCTAACGGGTATTGCAATTGTTCCTTGGGCTTTGCCCCCCCTAGTTAATGGTATTGTCTGGCAATTTATTTTTCATCCCAGTTATGGTTTTATGAATAAATTATTGATGAGTCTTTCAATTATTGATCAGCCAGTTGCTTGGATTAATAATCGTTATTTACTCCTAATTGTCGTTTCAATTGTAATTGCTTGGCGGGTGGTACCTTTTTGTGCCATTTTAATTTTGGCAACCCTACAAACAATTCCTAAAGAAATCTACGAAGCGGCTAAAATGGATGGTGCCAGTCGTTATTCAGAGTTTTTCTATATAACGCTAAGAATGATTTTGCCTACACTTTCAATTGTGTTAATCCAAGCAACTATGGCAGGTTTAAATGTTTTTGATGAGGTAATTTCTTTAGTAGGTTACCGTTATGAAGGACAAACCCTTTTAATATATAATTATTTAAATACCTTTAGCTTTTTAGACTTTGGTCTAGGGTCAGCGATTACCTATATAATCATGATTTTATCGGGGATTATTGGTTACTTTTATATTCGTTCGCTAAGATTGGAGGGAGATCATGCTTAAAAATAAACGTTGGGATTGGTTATACATTATAACTGTAATTATCTTTCTGCTATTCACTTTAGGTCCCCTTATTTGGGCTTTTATAATTAGCGTCACCCCTAAAGCAGAATTAATGAAAGCGGGAGGTCGCTTTCTACCCAGTCAAGCAACTTTTACAAATTATCAAAGCTTGTTTGATCCGACAGATAAGGCACATATAACCATTTTTAATGGCTTAAAGAATTCCTTAATTAGTTCCTTATATACTCTCTTTATTGGGGTACCTTTAGCTGTTTTAACCAGTTACGCTATGGTGCGTTTTCGCTTTCGCTTACGAAAAGTGATTTTACGCTTATTATTGATTACCATCGTTATTCCTGTGTTTACCACCATCATTCCAATATTTGCTATTTTTTCAAACTATCAGTTGCTGGATAAGCTTTTCTGGATTAGTGTCATTTATGTGACTGCTTTTTTACCTCTAGCAACTTGGATGTTGATTACGCATTTTAATAAGATTCCTAAAGAAATGTGGGAAGCAGCAGAACTCGATGGTTGTACAGAATGGCAGCTTTTCTGGAGGGTGATTTTACCCATGTCACGAACAGCTATTATTACCTGTGTCTTAATTCTCTTGTTAATGAGTTGGAGCCAATTTCAAATCCCAATGATTTTAACGTCAACTCAGAATAATAAAGTAATTACCCTAGTTCTATCTGAGTTTATGACAAGAGATGCTATTGACTATAGTATGATTGCAGCCTCTGGTTTAATAGCTATTATTCCACCAGCAGTTATCGCAATGGTTTTTAGAAAAGATCTTGTATCAGGTTTATCAGCAGGGTCAATTAAAGGATAGTATTTCCTAGAAAGGAACAATCCCCACTCCAATTCCCAGAAATGAAAGATGACTTTTTGCTCTTCTTTGCAAACTAGTGATTTGAGGCATTGAGTCAGGATGGATATCTTTAGAACCATAAATATGCTCTAAGGCCATATCAGGATAGGCAGAATGGGCGATTAGGTCAAAGTTACTTGAAAAAGATAGAATATTGCTTTGAGATCCTAATAAAAATGAGTTGTTAGGATTTAAGAGCCAAGAATAACAGTAAAAGTATTGTGCTGGGAAATTAGTTAAATATCTTTTTTTAAAGGCTCGAGCTAAGTAAAAAGCAGTTGAAGAGTGTGCTTCATCAATTAAACTATCTTGCATGATGTGGACACTAATAATAGGGAGAGCATCTTGAAGGATTTTACTACCGTTATTAATGTAAGAAATGTCTTTAGGAAGAGAGGCTGAATCAAAAAGAGTAAATTCAAATTGAAGCTCGCCTAACTTGAAAATCCTAAGACGAAAGATACGTGCTAACCATTCAAAATCATCTGTTGATAAACCGACAGACTGGGATAAGTTAATACGTAAAAAAAGGTCGGATAGTGTATTTTGTAATATATTAAGAGGGAGATCGTACTTTTTATACAGCTCTATTAAAGCTTGAATACATACAATCATAATGACCAATTGTTGCCAATCATTTAGTTGAATATTAGTTAGCAGAAAGTCTTGCTTAATAATTTGCTGTAAAACTGCCAAGTAAACTGTTTGATTATCTTTAAAGTCTTTTAACGCTCTTTGAATGGTTGTTAATTCAATCTGGCGAGACTTAATGGTTTGAGACTGATTGTATTTTTGACAAAAGGTTTGGATTTGTTGGCTATCAATCGAAAAGTTTTTAAACCAGTTTTGGTAGAAATACGAGTATGATAAGTAGGTCATGGTTGCTCCTCCTTGAAGATTTAAAATAAGTATAGCACGGGATCCTACTAAGCACACAAATTTGTTAAAGGAATGATTAAATGTCTAACGGGTTAACCATATATTTTGTCCGTCATGGTGAAACGTTTTTTAATAAGAATGGGCGTACCCAAGGGTGGTGTGATCCTTTATTGACAGCAGAAGGGATTCAAGCAGTTAAAGATTTAGGCGAAAAATTAAGTAAGGTTAAATTTGATGCGGCGATTGTAAGTGATTTAAAGAGAACACGTACCACAGCCGAAATTCTTATTGAACAAAGTATCTATCCGAATTGGATGATTCCCATTATAGAAATGGCAGATTTTCGAGAAATTAGCTTTGGTTCCTTTGAAGGTATGGAAAGCTATCAAACTTGGGATATCATAAGGAGATATTTGGGTTTTGATTCTGTAGAGAGTATGTTGAGAAATACAACAGAAAAACAAAGGCTGACAGCATTACAACCTGCTGACCCTCTAGGTCAAGGAGAAGACTATGCTGTTTATTGTAAGCGTCTTAAAGAAGGAATGGATAAATTGTTTAATGAATTAATTGAGACGGAGGCTTGTATCTTATTTGTTGGACACAGTATCAATATTCGCCATATACTTCAAATTCTATTACCAAAAACAGAACATATTGATGAGTTTTATGATATGCGGTCTATGAATAATGGGGGCGTGGTAATTATTCAAAAAGTAAGAGAGGGCTTTAAACTCAAACAGTTTATAGACAAAAAGTTCGCTTAACTAACAGAGGGTTGTTTTTGTTCACTTTAGACAAAACACATTGTAAAGTTGAGCAAATATAACAATGAGAAATGAAACCGTTTTACACTATAATGTATGCAAGATACAAATGGGCAAAATTTGGAAAGGGTGCGAACTATGATAAAAATTTCACCAGCAGAAATCGATCGCCAAATGGATTGGATTTCGAGTATTTCTGATAAAGAAGGAAAAGGTACTACAAGACTTTTATATAGCAAATCATGGATTGAAGCTCAGAATGCCTTGAAAGAACTTTTTGAAAAAGAGGGGATGAAGGTAGAGTTCGACGAAGTAGGGAATATGTTTGCAACAGTTGAAGGTAGTGAAGAGCCAGAATCAATCATCGCCTCAGGATCGCATATTGATACAGTTGTTGATGGTGGTCGTCTAGATGGCCAATTGGGTATTATGTCTGCCTACTTAGCGATTAAGGGGTTGGTTGAAGAATACGGCCAACCAAAGAAATCTTTGCGAATTGTTTCGATGGCAGAAGAGGAAGGCTCTCGTTTTCCATATGCCTTTTGGGGATCTAAAAATATTTTTGGTTTAGCGAAAAAAGAAGATGTTGAAACCATTAAGGACAATGACGGTGTTCCTTTTGAGACAGCTATGAAGGAAGCAGGCTTTAATTACCTTGTAGATTCTCCACGCTTTAATCACTTTGATGCTTTTGTAGAATTACATATTGAACAAGGAAACTTCTTGGAAAATGCAGGCAAAAAAGTTGGGGTTGTTAATGCCATAGTGGGGCAAAAACGCTACACCATTAAATTAAAGGGTGAAGCTAATCATGCCGGAACGACCTTAATGAGATATCGTAAAGATGTCATCGACTGTTACGCTAGAATTGTTTCTGAAGTCATTGATAAAGCAAATGAAATTGGCGATCCTTTAGTCGTAACCTTTGGCCACGTAGAAGTAAAGCCTAATGTGGTGAATGTTGTTCCTGGAGAAATGGAATTTTCAATTGATACTAGACACACTAACCAGGAAGCTCTCGATGAGTTTGCTGTATTTATTGAAACAACTATTGAGAAACATTGTCATGAAAAAGCGATTGAAGTAGAAATGAATTTATGGATGAATGAGCCACCAGTGCCAATGGATCCTGAGATTGTTAAAGTTTTAGAAAAAGTTTGTCAGGATAACCAATTAAATTATCAAATCATGCATTCAGGAGCGGGGCATGATTCACAGATATTTGCTCCACAAGTTCCAACAGCTATGATCTTCGTTCCTTCCATCAAAGGAATTAGTCATAATCCGGAAGAACATACCGAGGCGGTGGATATTGTTGAAGGGATACAAGCTTTAGCAGAGGCCTTAAAAGAATTGGCCTATTAAAATAATTTGGAGGACTTTTAATAATGGAACATAATGATGTCTTAGTAAGACAAGAACAAATTGATTTGTTTAAATCAAGGGGATATACCAATGATGACATATTGCCTAATAAGCCAGAACAACGTAGTATGTCAACACTTAACTTCTTTACTCTGTGGATGGGATCGGTCCATAATATTCCTAATTATCTAACTGTTGGTGGCTTTCTAGCTTTAGGGGTGGCACCTATTCACGTGTTCTTAGCTATCATTTTGGCGGGACTAGCAGTAGCGGGACTAATGACAGTTAACGGTAAAGCAGGGTCTATGTATGGCATTCCATTTGCCATTCATTTACGTTCTGTTTATGGTAGTGCAGGATCTAAATTGCCTGGCTTTCTAAGGGGAGTTGTGGCAGCTATTGCTTGGTTTGGGGTCCAAAACTATGCAGGTTCGAAAGCTTTGTTGATCTTAGTAAGTAGAATTTGGCCAGCTTTCTTGAATGTTGGTGAAGGCATTAATATTTTAGGCCTTTCTGTGCCGGCCTTTTTATCATTTGTAGTCTTCTTCTTGATCAATGTAATGATTGGCTTAGGGGGAGGCCGCGTATTAAACAAGTTTACAGCTATACTAAATCCACTTATTTATGTTGTGTTCGGAGGAATGGTTGTTTGGGGATTGAGTGTAGCGGGCGGGTTTGGACCAATTTTCGACCATGTAACAGCTGTTAATCAATCGGTTGCAACCCCTCTAGCCTATTTGATTATTATTGCATCTACCTTATCTGTTTGGGCAGCTCCAGGAGTAAGTGTTTCTGACTTTACTCAAAACGCAACTTCCACCAAGTCTCAAACAATAGGACAAATCTTATCGTTGTTAGTTGGGTATGTCATTTTTGCTTTTGCAAGTATCACTGTTTTAAATGGTGCGGCCATTACTGGTGTTTCACATCAAGGAGATGTCTTACAAATTATTAATCAATGGGACTCTATGCCGGCTATTTTCTTGGCTTCTTTTGTCTTATTGATGACAACCGTTTCAACTAATGCGACTGGTAATATTATTCCAGCAGCCTTCCAGTTAACAGCTCTTTTTCCACAAAAAATTAATTATCGTAAAGGTGTTATCATCGCAAGTATTATCAGTTTTATCATAATGCCTTGGAAATTCATGGAGTCAGGGAGTGTAATTCTAGTTTTCCTTAACTATATTGGAAGCTTGTTAGGCCCTGTAGCCGGTGTTATGATTGCTCACTTCTACTTTGTGGACAAACAAAAGATCGACTTGGATTTACTATACTATTCACCAGAGCAAGCAGCGGATAACCCTTATTCTGGTGTCAATAAGAAAGCTTATATCGCAACCATTTGTGGGTTTGTTGTTTCAATTGTCGGACAATTTATCCCAGCCCTAGAGTTTCTGTCCCAAATCTCTTGGATTGATGGTTTTGTAGTGGGATTACTTGTTTACTTTGTATTAAATCGTGCAGAATAATTAAATTTAATTATTTTGGACGCTTAATAAAAATTTATTAGGAGGTTATTTTATGTCATATGATTTAGTCATCAAGAATGGTCAAGTCATTTTAGAAAGCGGCGCAGTTGTGACCGATTTGGCAGTCAAAGACGGAAAGATTGCTGCAATTGGTGAAAATTTATCGGCTGAGCAAGAGGTTGACGCTAAAGGATTAATTGTTAGTCCGGGAATGTTTGATTGTCACGTTCATATTACTGAAAATGGTGGAGGGTATCGTGATGAGTGGGAAGGTTATGTTACAGGAACTTCTGCTTGTGCTAAGGGAGGAGTAACTTCTTTCTTAGAAATGCCATTGAACCAAGTACCAGCAACAACTGATGAAGCGAGTATTAAGGACAAATACCAATCTGGTCAAGGTAAATTAAAAGTGGATGTTTTCTCATTTGGAGGACTCGTTCCTTATAATGTTGAAACAGGTGGTATTCAAGAATTAAATGAGAACGGTGTAACGGCCTATAAATGTTTTATGGCAACTTGTGGCGACCGTTCAATTGATGGAGACTTCCAAAATGTGGATGACTATTCACTCTACGAAGGGATGAAACAAATTGCGAAGACAGGAAAAGTTCTAGCTATCCATGCTGAAAATGCAGCGATTACTGATCGCCTAGGTGAAAAAGCAAAAGCGGAAGGCAAATCAAAATTGTCAGAGTATGTGGCGACTCGTCCAGTCTTTACAGAGGTGGAACCTATTCAACGAGCAATTCTTTTTGCTAAAGAAACAGGCTGTCGTATTCATATCTGTCACGTGGCTTGCCCAGAAGGTGTGGAAGCAGTTATTAAAGGGCAACAAGAAGGTGTCGATGTCACTTGTGAGACTTGTTTACATTATTTATACTTTACAACAGACCAATTAGATGCTATTGGAAATGTGGCTAAATGTTCACCACCAATCCGTGATAAAGAAGCTCAAGATGGTTTATGGGATTATGTCTTTTCAGGGGATATTATTTCATCAATCTCTGATCATTCTCCATGTACCCCAGACTTGAAAGATAAAGAAAATGCATTTGATGCTTGGGGCGGTATCTCAGGCGTACAAAATGATGTCGATGTGTTCTTTGATGAAGCAGTTAATAAGCGTGGTATGTCTCTTGAGCAATTTGCACAAGTGATTGCGACACAACCAGCCCGTCGTTTTGGTATTGATGATACAAAAGGAAGCTTATCAGTAGGCAAAGATGCAGATATCGTTTTAATTGATCCTAATAAATCTTACGTCTTAACTGCTGAAGATTTAGAATATCGCAATAAGATCAGTCCTTATATTGGTAGCGAAATTGGTGCAACTGTTATGGCTACTTATGTAAGAGGACATGAGGTTTATAGCATAGATAAGGGAGTAACAGAGGAGTTTGTTGGAGAATTTAAATAATTAAATATAGACTAATTTGTTTTCAGAAGAAGCAAATAGTCCCTAAGAATAGATTGGATCTAATTCTTAGGGGTTTTTTAATACCAACAGAAGACTTTTTAATTAGAAGAGCAAAGTGATGATTGGTATGGTAACGACTGAGAGCAGAGAAGTCATAAAGACCATCTGACTAGCAAACTCAGGATGATTGTCGTAATTTTGAGCAAACATAGCTACATAAGATGCTGTCGGCATAGCTAACATGATAGTCGGAATAATTAACTCATAGTTTGAGAAATTAAAAGCTTTTAAAGTAAAGAGAATTATTAGAGGTATAAAAACGAGTTTGAGTAAAGCTTGAATATATAAGAATTTATTAGCGAATATCTTAGAAATATCACTGCGCGATAGAATTAAACCAACAACAATCATGGCTAGCGGTGAGGTTGCCGGGCTTAAAATATTCAAAACTTTATCCAAGGGTTGAGGAACTCGCCAACTAAAAAGAAAGAAGATTAAACCAACGACTATCGATAAGATGCCGGGACTTAGAACAATTTTTTTCCAATTAAATTCTACCTTACCTGAACCGTTTCTTCCCATTAAATAAATACCAATTGACCATGAGACAGTTTCAAATAAAAACCCGGCGCCGATAACAGCATAGAATAGAGCTTCTTCTCCTAAGAGATTACTAACAATAGGGTAACCCATAAAAGAGGTATTAGATAAAAGAAGGGCCACTCTAAAAACATCCTGCTCGGAAATACTTAACTTAGTTTGTTTAGCAACTAACCATCCTAATAACAACATACCAGCATAACAAACGGCTACAATTATTAGAATTGTAAAAGCTCTTTGCACACGTTCAATATTAAAATCTAATTGCATGGCATTAAAGATGGTTGCCGGCATGGTGATATACAAAACAAGGTTGGTAATATCTTTTTGACCTTGAGCACTGATTACTTTCCACCTACCAGCAAAAAAGCCAATAATAATAAGAATGAATAAGACGAGCACACTTTGAAGCGTGGACATAAAATCTAACTGCATAAAAACATCCTTTCAATTTTTATTTAATTTGATAACGAATCAAGCCACTCTATGACTTGCAGATAAACCTCTCTCCCTTTTGTTAAATTTGTTCGATCGAAATCATGATCTGCAGAAGCAACCTCAATCAAATGACTTTGATTAGCGAATTTGTTTAGTTGTTTTGATTGTTGAATGGGAACATCAGGGTCTTTATCAGCATGGACAAGAAGTAAAGGAGGTAGTAGGTTAATTTGCTCTTTAGTGAGTGAAAAACTGTTTGGATCATCCGTTAGAAATTCAATCCAATTTCCAACTTGTCTACAATAGAGGTAGATTAAATAACGCTCATTTTCGTTTCCCTGACTGATAGGTTTGTTTTGAATGAAAGTCTCGATTAATTCTTTGGACACTTTCGCAAATTTATTATGGTAAGGATTAGGATAGATAAAGTTTGCATCATTTAACTTGTAATAGCCATAAAAGCTGATGATAGTTTTCAACCATTTAGAAGACCTTCTTGTAGCTAGTTGTAGGGCAAGATAAGCTCCGGCTGACCGGCCAAATAGATTGTATGAAGGATCTATTTGGCCTGCTAATTGATAACCTGCATTTTGATACCATTCAAGAGTTTTGCTTAAAAGATTAATGATTTGCTCTAAATTACTTTCAGGAGCTAATAAGTAGTCAAGAGCTAGTATCGAATATCCTTTACTGTTAAGTAATTCGATATATTCGCCCGGCAAGTCTTCGCGTTGACCAAAAATCAGTCCACCACCGTGAAGATAAATCAACATCTGGCTTTGTGGCAGTGAAGATCTATATAGTGTAGCTGAAATTTTATAGTGAGGAGTTTGAAAAACATCAATTATTTGTCGAATTTAAATCACCTTCTTCTAAATAGGGAGATGGAGCCCATTCTTGTAAGGTTATTTTAACATTCTTTTTAACGCATCCACTACAAATTTAAAATGAAAGAAACCTTATTTTTGTTCGAAATGAACAAAAGAAGGCGTTTTATTTGTAAACTGAGCAATCGAATTATATGAAGGAAAACGATATAATAGTAGACAAAGGGAGGGGTTTTCTTGTTATTCACAAAAATTCAAAAAGGTAATTATCAAGACTCTATTAACTTGATGCTTTTATCAGCAGAAATTAATAAAGTTGATGGTGTTACTCAAGCACAGGTTATGATGGCGACGGATGCAAATAAGGATATCTTTAAAGGGGCCGGTTTATCTACTCCTGAATTAGAATCTGCTGGTGCTAATGATTTGGCAATTGTAGTTGAAACAGAAGATCAAGCAGTTTTTGACAAAGTTTTAGAAGAAATCGATCATTTTCTGGCAGACCTAACGGTTAAGAAAGAATCTGATAATAAGGTAGATGTTGATAACTGGGAGGAAGCAATGGAAGCTTTACCAGATGCTAATTTAGCCTTAGTATCTATTCCAGGAGAGTATGCAGCCTATGAGATAGAAAAGGCGCTTGATAATAATTTACATGTTTTCTCATTCTCAGATAACGTTTCAATGGAAGATGAAGTGAGACTAAAAGAGAAGGCGCATGAAAAAGGACTCTTATTCATGGGGCCTGATTGTGGGACAGGAATCATTTCGAGTATTCCAATGGCCTTTACCAATGTTGTGAAACCAGGAAATATTGGTGTGGTTGGAGCTTCAGGGACAGGCATTCAAGAAGTCACAACCATTATTGATCGTTTAGGTGGCGGAGTAGTTCACGCTATTGGCACTGGTGGTAGAGACTTGAAGGAAGCAGTTGGCGCACGTACCATGATTGACGCCATTATCGCTTTAGAAAAGCACCCATTGACAGATGTCATCTGTGTTATTTCTAAACCACCTGCAAAAGAAGTAAGGGATCAAGTTGTTAAAGTATTACAATCCCTATCCAAGCCTGTAGTAGCCATTTTCTTAGGTGAAAAACCAACCGAACATATTGGTAATGTAGCTTTAGCTTATACATTAGAAGAAGCAGCTAGAATAGCAATAGACTTATCTAATGGTGAAGAAGTCAAAGCTAAATATGTGGACGGGTTAGATAACCAAATCCAATCTCAATTAAAAGACAAAACAGTAAAAGGTCTTTACTCAGGTGGAACATTAGCAAATGAAGCAGCTATGCTAATTGCAGATGCTTTAGAACTAGGAGATATTCAAAACGAAGAAGGTTACATCTTAAATACGCACGGTTTCCAAGTGATGGACTTAGGAGACGATGTTTATACACAAGGTAAACCACATCCAATGATTGACCCAAGTATTCGAATTGAAAAGTTAGAAGAAGCTTTTGCAGATGAAAAGACAGGTGTTATTTTATTAGATGTTGTCTTAGGATATGGTTCACACCCAGATATGGCTAATGCTCTGATTCCTACTATTCAAGAAAAACTCTCAAAATTGGCTGATAGTGAACGTGAAGTTTATGTTGTTGCGACTGTAACGGGAACACCAAATGATCCTCAAGATTACGATAAGGCTGTAGCCAACTTAAAAGAAGCGGGCGTTTATGTTGAAACAACTAACGCAAAAGCGATTCGTTTAGCTTTAGAATTGATGGGCGTTCACTATCAATTTGCTGCTAAAGAACATGTGGCTTATACAGGCGAAAAGATCGAATTACCTAGTCCAAGTGAACACGTTCAAGAATTAGTGATGACTTCTCCACGTGTTATAAATATTGGTATCGAAAGTTTTGTGGATCCAATTATTAAGTTTGGAGGCAAAGCTATTCAATACAACTGGCGACCAAAAGCAGGTGGCAATAAGAAATTAATCAAGATCTTAAATGAACTAGAAAAACATGCAGAGGCTATTGATGAAGCCAACCAGAAAGTAATTGGTCGTATGCGAGATTCGCAACCTTACTTAATCGATGTGAAATATGCTAAAGAGGTTATCCCAGAATTAAATACGGATAAAAAAGTTGTTTTACATGCTGGACCACCAGTGAAATATGAAAACATGACGGGTCCAATGCAAGGTTCAGTTATTGGAGCGATGCTATTTGAAGGCTGGGCTTCCAATCATGAAGAAGCACAACAACAAATTGATGCTGGAGAAATCACCTTCATGCCTTGTCACCATGTGGGCGCAGTAGGCCCTATGGGCGGAATTACTACTGCTAATTTCCCTGTCTTTATCGTTGAAAATAAAGCAGACGGTACCACTGGTTACTGTATTATGAACGAAGGGATCGGAACGGTATTACGTTTCGGAGCCAACAATGAGGAAGTTATTACTCGTCTTGAATGGATGCGTGATGTATTAGGGCCTGTATTAGGACAAGCGTTACGTCAAATTGAAGGTGGTATTAATGTCAATGTTATGATTGCTAAAGCCATTACCATGGGTGATGAATTCCACCAAAGAAATATTGCGGCTTCCCTTGTATTCTTAAAAGAAATTGCTCCAATTATTACATCCTTAGATATTGATGCTAAACAAAAGCAGGAAGTGATTCAATTCTTAGCGGATACCGACCAGTTCTTCCTCAATATTGCGATGGCTACTGGCAAAGCGATTGTTGACTACGCACGTAAGATTCAAGAAGGCTGTATTGTTACCACTATGGCACGTAATGGTGAAAACTTTGGTGTTCGTATTGCAGCCATGGGTGACCAATGGTTTACTGCACCTGTTAATACGCCGAAGGGTCTATATTTCACTGGTTATAGTGAAGAAGACGGTAGTAAGGATATCGGAGACTCTGCAATTACAGAGACTATCGGTTTAGGTGGTTCAGCCATTGTAGCGGCCCCTGGAGTGACACGCTTTATCGGTGCAGGTGGTTTTGAAGACGCAGTTCGCATTTCCAATGAACAAGCAAAAATAGTCAGCGCACAAAACCCTAACTGGTCTATTCCAACTTGGGATTTCCGTGGAGCTAACTTAGGAATCGATATTCGTAAAGTTGTTGAAACAGGAATTGAACCAATTATTAATACTGGTATTGCACATAAGAAAGCAGGTGTCGGTCAAGTAGGTGCTGGAACGGTTACTGCTCCGATTGCTTGCTTTGAAAAAGCTTTAGTAGCTTTTGCGGAATCATTAGGAATTAAGGTGGATGAATAAGCTAGTAGCGGATAAAACAGCCCTATTGATCTCGACTTATCTTTTCCCCTTAGAAGATCAAATATATTGGGTCGACTCTGTCTTTGAACATGGGATTAATCTAGTCACAAGAAAGACAGAGGGTTCACAACAACTGATTTATCTTTCAGCAGTTAATCAAGAAAAGGCTTCTGTAATAGGCGTTCAGTTAGAAAACAAGCAAGTGTTTAATCAGTTGATGCGCTGTCTGAAGCCGGGTGAACAAATTCGACAGCGGAACCATTCATGGATTGTCTATACGCGCCCTTTACCCCTAAAAATTGATCTAGTCGACTATCAAAGATATTCTTGTTGTTTACCCGCTTATTCTTTAAAGCTAACCGTTAAAGATTTAAAACAGCTTATTGATAGCCTGAGAAAAGCCAAAGTTTATCAGCAATCGGCTTTTAATAAGTTAGCTACACTGCAAAATTACTATCAAAACAAATTGCTTGGCGATCTACAAAATGATTTATTGACTGATCCAGCTAAAATGTCAGATTTAGTCCAATTTCTTTTTGGTAAAGGGCTTGGACTAACTCCTTCGGGAGATGACTTTTTACAAGGAATGCTAGTTATGGAACAGAGTCTCTTAAGTCGCCGAGGTCCAATTGCTTCACTTGAACAAACCTGTGTAATATTATCTAATTTCATCCAGCAAGCGCTGAAAGTAAAAGCAACAACTAAAGTTAGTCAAGCCTATTATCATGCTGCTTTAGCAAGACAAGTCAATCCGACATGGCTGAAATTGATTGAGGCGATAGAGAATCAAGCAACTGATCAGTTAAGTCAATCAATTCGTGCAATCCAATCGTATGGGCACACTTCAGGTAATGATATGCTCTTGGGAGCACAATTTTACTTACAACTAATACTAAAAAACAAACTTTTAAAAGGAGAGGTTTAAATGGGATATAAAAACAATAAAACAGGTTATAGAGAGGGTTTATTAGAAAGCCGTGCTGTGGTTGAGAAAGACTTATATGCAATTTTACCGCATGATGGTTTAGTGAATAATCAGATTCCAGGATTTGAAAATGTTTTGATTTCAATTTTAGGCTCACCTGCTCTTGGCGCTAGCTTTAATGATTATATTGCAGAGTTCCAAGAAGGCGGTAAGAACGAACGTGGTTTTGGTGGAGAAGGGCTTGAAACATTTGCTTATGTTATCTCAGGTAAATTAAAAGTAAGTGATGGTAAAGAAGAACACCTATTAACAGATGGTGGCTACGCTTTCTTCCCAGTAGATCAATTAATGTATCTAGAAAATGCTCAAAAAGAGATAACAGAAGTTTTCTTGTACCAACGACGTTATGATGCTATTGAAGGTCATGAAGCGCATAAAGTGGTGGGTAATAAAGCTGATTTACAACCAATTGAGTATGAAGGTATGAAAGACGTCCTCTTATGGAACTTCTTGCCAACAGATGATTTTGGCTTTGATATGAATATTCATATTCTTGAATTCCAACCAGGAGCTAGTCATGGATATATCGAAACCCACTATCAAGAACATGGTGCTTATCTACTTTCTGGTCAAGGAATGTATAACCTTGATAATAAGTGGTTCCCGGTCGAAAAAGGTGACTACATCTTTATGGGAAGATATTCTTTACAATGTGCTTATGCTGTTGGACGTGACGAACCTTTATCTTATGTTTATTCTAAAGATGCTAACCGCAACCCTAAACTATAGGAGGATAAAATGACAGATAAAAATGAAACAGTAAAAATTCAAGCCAGTCGTCTACAAGACTTAATAAAAAAGAAGTTAATGGCAGCAGGACTACCAGAAGATTCGGCTTTAGAAACGGCTAAACACTTAACTTATGCTGATTTATCTGATATTCATTCTCACGGAGCTGTTCGTGTTGCATATTATGCTGAACGCATTGCCAAGGGGGGCGTGACCAAAGAACCGAAGATTACTTATACAAAAACAGGTCCTGCGACAGCTACTTTTGATGGTGACAATGGTCAAGGACATTATATTGCTAATCTTGCTTTAGAAAAAGTCATCGAATTAGTAAAAGAAAATGGAATTGCCATGGTAGGAGTCACCCATGTTAGTCATACAGGTATGTTAGCTTACTATGTTGAGAAGTTGGCAGAAGCTGGTTATGTTAGCCTGTCGATGACACAATCTGATCCTATGGTAGTGCCTTTTGGAGGGTCTGAAAATTATTTTGGAACCAATCCGATTGCTTTTGGTGCACCTCGCAAGGAGGGTCGTCCAATCTTCTTTGATATGGCAACCACTGTTCAAGCTTGGGGCAAAGTCTTGGATGCGCGTTCAAAGGGCGAGTCAATTCCGGATACCTGGGCAGTTGATGCTGAAGGTAATTCGACCACCGATCCACATAAAGTAGCGGGTCTTTTACCAATTGCGGGTCCCAAGGGATATGGTTTAATGATGATTGTTGATATTCTTTCGGGTATGCTCTTTGGCTTACCTTTTGGTAAGAGTGTCTCTTCAATGTATAATGATTTAGACAAGGGCAGAGACTTAGGACACGTTTATATCGCGGTCGACCCAGCACGCTTTACTAGCTTGGATCAATTTACTTCCAATATTGAACAGATGGTAGAGGAGTTGCATGCTATCAAACCAGCTGATGGCTTCGATCAGGTCTACTATCCTGGAGAATTAGCGGTTTTAAGCACAGAACGTAATCTTGAAAAAGGGATTGATATTCCAAAACATATTATCGATTACCTTGAGTCAGATACTGTTCATTTTAATCAGTATGGTAATAAAGGCGCTTTTGCTGAATAAACCACATAAGCTTAGAAAAAACAAGATAATTAATAAATTTAAAAATAGTCTAACAATCTATCAATTGCTAGACTATTTTTTATATTGAAGAAAGTGATAAGTGTCAAGTCTTTTAAAAAAGGAAGATGAAAATCAGTTATAAAATTGCTTAAGCAATAAATTGTTATTTTGGTTAGTCTCAGTCTAAGTTGTTTTATATCCTATAAAAGATGGCTTGTAAAAGTAGGAAGGAATTAAATCTCTTGGTATAATGAGTTTACTAAGGAGATGGTTTGTGTGGTATCCGTAGAAAAATTATTAACAATCGACTACCTCTCGGAGATTAAATTATTAACAGATAGAAAAACAATTGAACACCAAGAAGTTAGTAACGTCGAAATAACTGAAACACCCGATGTTGAGTTTTATATCAGTCCGGAGACTTTAATTCTTACAACCGGAATGATTTTTAAAGATGATCAGTTGCAGATGATTCCCTTTATCGATTCATTAATTCGTGCTAAAGGAGTAGGTTTAGCCATTAAATCAGGACGTTTTCTTAATGGAGAACTCCATCCCAAAGTGATTGATTATGCCAATCAGCGCAACTTTCCTATTATTAATATACCTGATAAATATCCACTCGGACGCTTACTCCATCAAATTTCAAATTATATCTGGAATCAACGAAAAGAAGAAATTGAGTTTGCGCTAAGTATTCAAAAGCAATTCTCAGACCTTTTACTTAACAATACTTCCATTGATAAAGTAATCAATGAATTCAGTAAAATCATTAAATGTCCGATTATTCTCTTGAGCCCAATAAAAAAAGTGGTGAGTTATTCGCATCATTTCACTAAAAAACCACTTCTTATCCAATCGTTGCAGGAGCAGTTTCAAAAGCGATTTAAACAAAAACAAGTCCCTAATGATTATTTTAAAATGAAAGATGAAAATGACCAGACACTTCTAATCTCTGCCAGCAGTGTCTTTGTATTTAAATACTTTCCCCATTACTTGCTCATATTAAACCCAGAGAATATGACCTACCCCATATCTGCCTTTACGATTGATCAAGCCAAATTAGTTCTTTCCTATATTCTTTATAAAACGGAAAAAGTTTTTTCCAGCTATTTACACACTTCCTCTAGTTTTATGTTAGAGACTATGGGAGGAGATACCTTAAATAAAGGGATTCTTTATAAAACGATTGAAGAAATTAAATATGTTGACTCCAACTATTACTTGGCTGTTGAAGTAAATGTTTCAAGTGCACTGGAACCTAAATTAAAAACAGTTAAACTCTATGAAAAATATGCGTTAATTTTAGATTTTCTAAAAATTTATGGTCAAGAATATTTTAAGGATATGTTTTTATTTCAAACAGACGCTAATGCCCATCTCTATCTAATCTTACAAAATCATGTCGGTAATCTGGATGAGAAATTAATGCAGTGTCATGATGATTTGTTAAAACTGGTTAATATTGACATGATTTTTAGCGTCGGCGAATCAGTCAGTTCAATTGATCAAGTATCCAGGTCGATTGACCAAGCGTCCTTAGCATTTAAAGCTCGATTGACAGATTATAATAAAGAGACTATTAGCTATTATAACAATTCGGGAGTTCAACATCTTTTTCACGATATCGACAGTAAAGATATTAATTATTTTTGCGAATCAGTACTAAAAGAGTTAGCGTATCCTCAAACAAATAATTTAAAAGAATTACGTGAAACCCTTAAGGTATACTTAGATAATCAGTGTGAGACAACGTTAACTGCCAATATACTATTTGTTCATCGAAATACCGTCAAATATCGTATTGAGAAATGTCAAGAATTATTAGGAGTTGATGTTACCGACCCAAGAGCGTCCTTAAACATTAGAATAGCCTTAATGCTTAGCGTCTAGCTTATCAGTCATATGCAGATCAGTTTGAGCAAACTCTTATGGCTCATCGCTGGAGTTAAGAGAGTTTGCTATTTTATTGCAAAGGACTTTAATAAAGATAAAAAATGCTAAAAGTTAAAACCTCTTGAAAAAAACGAACGTACGTTCTATAATGTTGAAGAGGTGATTCGATGTTGAAGGAAGAACAAGCGCTGGAAATTAATTTTTTTGATTTGGCCTATCGACAATTAGAAGAAGATTATATGAGATATTCAGCTGTAGGTTTGCCTCTTTATTGTGTAATCGACAGCATTATTAAGATGATGCAAAGAGATGAGATAACATTTTTTATCTTACCTCGAGCAAAAAGTTTAGACGGCAAAAATCATTGTTTTTATTTTCGTGTAGTTGATAAGTTCTATGAATATCGTGGCTGTGATTTGTTTTAAAATTTATTTAATGGACAAACATGCAGAACATATTATTAATAAGTAAAGATGTTATAATCAAAATGGAAACGTTTTTTTGAATTGAGTTGAGGGGTACCTAAAGGTCGTTAGTTTAAAATGTAAAAAGGAATGATAAATATGTTAGAACAAACAAAGAGTCAAGCTGTTAATAGAACAAATTTTTGGATAATAGCTGATTTCATCTCTTTTTTTCTTACCATATTTGTCAATTATTTGGGGGGATCAGGTTTAATTAATGATATGAGCCAGCAAGAAGTATCTGCTAAATATACAACACTGATTACTCCCGCTGGTTTTGCTTTTAGTATATGGGGTGTGATTTACACCTTAGTGTTAATCACGCTGACTTATTTAGCCTTTAAGCGTGATGATAAAAAAATTATGCATACTATTTCACTGATTTCTCCTTTATTTATCGTTTCCTGTCTTTTTAATATGGGTTGGATCTTTAGTTTTTCATACGAATTGATAGGTCTTTCTGTTGTGATGATTTTTATATTACTCTTAGCATTAATGAAACTGATTGAAAAAATTAATTATAATAGTAAAAACATTTCTTATAATTTACCAGCTTACGCTTTTACACTCTATGCTGCTTGGGTTTTAATCGCAACTTTTTTAAACATCTCTATTTTCTTAGTCAAAATAGGCTGGGATGGCTTTGGTATCTCAGATTCAGTGTGGTCATTGGTGGTTATTATTATTGCCATTGTTTTCGTTGTAGGCTATGTCTTTATGTATAAGAATGCTTTCTTTCCTATCTCAATAGCTTGGGCTTTCTATGGCATTTATAGTAATTATGAAGAAGGTGTACATAGTCCGGAATTAGTAACAAGTATTAAAGCTGTCTTATTAGCTGGTTTAGCTATCTTAGTAGTATCGTCTATCTATCGGTTTGTTAGGAATAAAAATAGCATCTTCCCAAAGGATCTAAACAGCCAAAATCAATGAGTAGAAAGGGAACAAATATGGTGGGTCAAAATTTCAAAAAAAGAAAGTCAATCTCTTTGGAGAAGAAATAAGTATTTAGTTCTTTCTAAATTACAAAATATTTACTTAGAGATTAAAGAGCACCTTAAAAATGATCATGTTGACCTCGAATATGTTCGTGGAAAAAAGATATTGCCGAAAAATGCCAGAAAACCAAAAGCAAAGCGTAAATGCCTTGCTTCATGGATGGGCTTATTTTAAAAAACAAGCCAATCAGCAGGAAAAAGATGATTTTTAAGCAGCTTAGAGGTCTATCCACAAGGAAAAATCGAACCAAAAGATGTCATTAAATATATCAACCATTTACTTGAGCGATACACCAATTCTTATTTGCAGGCATCGACTTTACTAAAATAAAAGCGAATTTAAATAAATTTCCAATTAGAGTCTTCTACTCATTTAATTTAAGTTTTTAACTAGGATTGAATGGTGAAAGGCTCTTTTTATTAGAAAAAACCTTCCAAAAGGAAGGTCAAAATTAATTAGAGTTAATTTGAAGGTTGATATCTACCAAATGCGATAAGCTATAGCAAAATCCATTTGGCCAATAGCTTTATCCCAACGACAAGTCATAAAGGCAGCCATGTCATCGCCATTTCCGTAATAGGCAAGGAAGGGAATTGAATCTTCATTATAGAAATAGTTATATTGGAAGTCAGTTTGAATGGGAATGATTGCTGTGATTTCATAGCCTTTGGATATTCCGTCCTTATCTGTAACAATAAATTCATTACCCGGTTCAAAATAATTGTTGCTAGCAAAGGGAGCAAAAGCTCCTGTATTAATATGGTCATAATAATGGCCAAAAAAGGTACGGATACCATTCATTCCAACTTGAGGAACACCATCTATCCCTAATACATCATTCACTTGGTCAAAGTCATCTTTACTGCCTGTATTATCTTCTAAAGGAATATATTCGACGACGATCCCATTTGATTCGATGGTATTGGGGTTTTTTCCTAAAACTTTTCCCTCGGTATGCATAACGTCTAAATAGTTTTTTGGAATGATGGCTTCTTGATTTTGATAGTCTTTGTTCTTCTTATCATACTTTGTGACTTTTGAATTGCCATCCTTGATTAATTGTTCGGTCATCGCCCCTGCTTTAGCAGTTTCTTTTTTTTCTAGTTTCAAACTGGATTGAATTTTTGCAGGAATTCTCTCTTTTTCTTTATTTTCAGCACTGGCCTCAAGGGTTACTGTCATAATTCCTAATGTTAAACAGAGGACTTTAATAAAAAATTTATTCTTCATAGTGACCACCTCTCAAATGATTTGTTATTTATAATATGCTATACAAGTTATCAAATAGCAACAACTTTCACTTTAATGTAATATAGAAGAAAGACTGATATATAAATCTATAACATTAAATCAGATTATTCAGCTTAAAATTATCAAGCAATAAATTTAATTCTTAGCTAAAAAGGGTGTGTAAGATGAATATTCATTATCAAAGTAAACAAAATCTATCTAATAACGACATACAAGCAGCAAAAGATCTTTTAAAACACAAACATCAAGTGGATCGAACCTTTTCTGATCCGTATCTATTTAATCGATACAATTTTGATCGATCAATGCCTAGTTTTTTTACGGCCTATAAAGATCGGAAAATGATAGGTTTATTAGCAGTTTATGCCGATGATGCTGAAGCGGAACTTTCAATAATTGTCGATCCAAACTATCGACGCAAGGGCATAGCATCTAAACTTTACGAAAACTTTCAATCAGAAACTGCTTCTTATGGAATTAAATCTCCTACTTTTAAAACGGAACGCATATTTATAGATGAAAATCCAAAATTTTTAGTCTCTTTAAACTTATTGTTAACAGATGAGGAAGTATTAATGGCTTATGGGACAAGTCCTTACTTAGTTGAAGAACGTTTTGATATTAAAGTTCTGATTGCTTCTGAGGAACATGTAGAGGAAATTGCTCGCTTTCAATCCGAAAGCTTTGAGGATGATTATGAGCTGAGCCTACGATATGCTAGAGAAACAGTAGCAAACCAAGAAAGCCCCATCTATGTAGCCCTATGCCAAGGGTATGTAGTTGCATCCATTTCTGCTGACCAAAGCTCAGATGTCAATTATTTATTTGGTGTTGCAGTGGACCCAAATTTTCAAGGGCAGGGAATTGCCACTTACCTAATGAAGCAAACAATTAATGATTTGATTCAATCAAATCATAAGCCTTTCCACTTAACAGTTGAAGCAGATAACCAAACTGCATTTAATCTTTATAAAAAGTTAGGGTTTAAGGAAATCACTCGTATTGTCCACTTAGAACTTAAAAAATAGAACATTTAGTACAGCCACTTGACTTTCTAGCTCTTAATTTATGAAAGCATCATTTACTTTCAAATAAAGTTTGACAGATCAATAATTTTGGACTATACTAGGTAAGTAGTAAAGAAATAAGTTAATTAAGTCATTTCCATTCAACAAATGTAAATCTTCTTTTTAATTATTTAGTTATTGCAATACAAAGTGCTTAAGACGCACACAGGAGGATTTATATATGAATACAGGTACAGTGAAATGGTTTAATGCCGATAAAGGTTTTGGTTTCATCGAAGGACAAGATGGGAAAGATGTTTTTGCACATTTCTCAGCCATCTCTGGAGACGGCTTCAAAACATTAGATGAAGGCCAAGCAGTGTCTTACGATATTGTTTCAGGCGATCGTGGCGACCAAGCTGCAAATATTGTAAAACTATAATATAATTTAGACCCACCAGCTTTGTTGGTGGGCTTTTTTTGTTTGGCTCTTTGTCAAATAGGGTTGATGAGTAGGTGAGGTAACCGACTGGTTACTTC
>NZ_JBNUPL010000016.1:0-30324 GCF_050409445.1 Facklamia sp. P13055 | reverse complement strand
AGTGGGACATTTTGATTTGTGTTCTCTTGAGACATTATCATTTACGTTTAACAAAAATAGTTTAAAAGCAAAAATTCATTTGCATTTTTTGATCGAATAGCTTATATTTATAAGAGTGCTTAGGCACAATTCACACGTTAGTGGATAGTTACTAGGGTGCTCTCATGAGTCTAATAGCTAAATGAAACTAGCGGAGGAAAATACAAAACCAAAAGGAGTTTATAATATGGCAGTTATTTCAATGAAACAATTGTTAGAAGCTGGTGTGCACTTTGGACACCAAACACGTCGCTGGAATCCTAAAATGAAACGTTACATCTTTACAGAACGTAACGGTATTTACATCATCGACTTGCAAAAAACGGTTAAGTTGGTAGATGAAGCATATAATTTCATGCGAGATGCAGTTGCTGATGGTGGCGTTGCTTTGTTCGTAGGCACTAAAAAGCAAGCTCAGCAAGCAATTGAAGAACAAGCTGAAAGAGCAGGTCAGTACTACATTAACCACCGTTGGTTAGGTGGCTTATTAACAAACTGGGATACCATCCAAGGACGTATTCGTCGTCTAAAAGCTTTAGAGCAAATGGAAGTAGATGGAACTTTCGATGTGCTTCCTAAAAAAGAGGTCGGTGAATTACGTAAAGAGTGGGATCGATTAGAAAAATTCTTAGGTGGTATCAAAGATATGCCAAGAATACCTGACGTGATCTTTATCGTAGACCCACGCAAAGAGCGTATCGCGGTTCAAGAGGCTCGTAAATTAAATATTCCAATTGTTGCGATGGTGGACACTAACTGTGACCCTGATGAGATTGACTATGTTATTCCAGCAAACGATGATGCCATTCGTGCCATTAAATTAATTACAAGCTCTATGGCAGAAGCAACAATTGAAGCAAATCAAGGTCAAATTGACGTGGACACTGATGAGCAAGGGGATAGCCAATTCTTTGATAACTTATTTGACAACAAGGAAGAAAATACAGAATCAGAAGAAGCTGAAAGCTCTCCAGCGACTGAAGCTGAATAAATAAATTAAGAAAAGCTGTCAAAAGTTGCCAAGCATCTTTAGACAGCTTTTTTATGAAAATACATACATTAGGCTTTAGCAAGCTGAATAATTTTGATATAATAATTAAGGTAGCACATTATTGAATGATATTTCCAAGGAGGATTTTATAGATGGCAAAAGTAACTGCAAAACAAGTAAAAGAATTACGTGATATGACTGGTGTTGGAATGATGGATGCTAAGAAAGCCTTAGTTGAAGTTGATGGAGATATGGACAAAGCAGTCGACTTATTACGTGAAAAAGGACTTGCAAAGGCTGCTAAGAAAGCAGACCGTATCGCTGCAGAAGGTTTAACTGCAAGCTATATTGATGGAAATACTGCTGCATTAGTTGAAGTAAACTCTGAAACAGACTTTGTTTCAAAAAATGACAAGTTCATTACATTAGTTAATGATATTGTAAAAGCTGTTGCTGAAGGTAAACCAGCTGATATGGAAGCAGCCAATGCCTTGGAAGTTAATGGACAAACAATCGCAGAATTAATTACAGAATCAACTATTGTAATTGGTGAAAAACTTTCTTTCCGTCGCTTTGCCCTTTTAAATAAAGGGGATAATGATGTCTTCGGTGAATATTCTCACCAAGGAGGACGGATTGGTGTTTTAACTGTCGTTGCAGATTCTAAAGATGAAGATGTAGCTAAAGACGTTGCGATGCATGTTGCTGCAATCAACCCTAAATACCTAAATCGTGAAGATGTAGATGCTGAAGTAATCGAACGCGAAAAAACTGTTCAACGCGAGCTAACATTAAACGAAGGCAAGCCTGAAAAGATTGTCGACAAGATTGTTGAAGGTCGTATGAATAAGTTCTACGGCGAAATCGTATTGAACGAGCAAGCTTTCGTTAAAGATGGCGATCAAAAAGTTGCAGATTATGTTGGTGCTAAAGGGGGTAAAGTTACTGAGTATGTACGTTTTGAAGTTGGAGAAGGAATTGAAAAACGTAAAGATAACTTTGCTGAAGAAGTAGCCGCTCAAATGGGCAAGTAATTTACAACATTTAATAGAGACCCCAGTTTTTGCTGGGGTCTTTTTAAAGGAAAAGAAGGGTGAGAATAATGGTTAAAACAAAATATCAAAGAGCAATTCTAAAACTGAGTGGAGAGGCTTTAGCAGGTGAAAATGGATTTGGCATTGACCCTGCGACAGTCCGTTCAATTACCCAACAACTTAAAGAAGTTTATCAATTAGGCATTGAAATAGCTATTGTTGTAGGGGGCGGAAATATTTGGCGTGGATCGATTGGTGCTGAAATGGGAATGGACCGGGCACAAGCAGATTATATGGGTATGTTAGCAACTGTAATGAATGCTTTATCCTTGCAAGATGCATTAGAAAATCTGGATGTCCCCTCAAGAGTTCAAACATCTATTGAAATGCGTGCTGTAGCTGAGCCTTATATTCGCAGACGTGCGATTCGTCATCTTCAAAAGGGTCGAGTAGTTATTTTCGCTGGTGGTACTGGTAACCCTTATTTCACAACAGATACCACTGCTGCTTTGAGAGCGGCTGAAATTGAAGCAGACGTTATTCTGATGGCTAAAAATAATGTGGATGGTGTTTACAGTGCAGATCCAAAGACGGATGAAACAGCTACTAAATATGAAAATTTAACCCACTTGGATGTTATCTCTAAAGGCTTAAAAGTAATGGATTCTACGGCTTCTTCCTTGTCTATGGATAACAACATTCCATTAGTTGTCTTTAACTTAAACGAACCTGGGAATATTAAACGTGTCATTCTTGGTGAAAATATTGGAACAACTGTTGGAAATAATCATGATTAGTTCTAACTTTTCTTACAATGCTTAAATATGGTATAATAAAATAACTATGGATCATATAGGAGGAAGAAAATGGCTGCTGATAATATATTAAAAAATACTGAAAGCCGAATGCAAAAATCAATTGAAGCTTTTCAACGTGAATTAGGAACTATTCGCGCTGGAGTTGCTAATGCTAGTATTTTAGACCGTGTCATGGTTGAATACTATGGAACACCTACGGCATTAAACCAGTTAGCTTCAATTAATACACCTGAAGCAAGAATGTTAGTAATTTCACCTTATGATAAGAGTTCGCTTCAAGATATTGAGCGTGCAATCATGATGAGTGATGTGGGAATTACACCTACAAATGACGGTGAAGTTATTCGTCTTGTGATACCTGCATTGACTAAAGAAAGACGAGAAGAATTAGTTAAAGTAATCGGTAAAGAACAAGAAAATGCAAAAGTTTCAGTAAGAAATATTCGTCGAGATGCAATGGATGAAGCTAAGCGACTTGAAAAAGATAGTGAAATTACTGAAGATGAATTAAAACGTTATGAAAAGGATATTCAGCAAATAACTGATAATGCGACTAAGGAAATTGATCGCCTAACTTCAGTTAAAGAAGATGAAATCAGAAATAACTAAAAACCGACCAAAAATCAAGTCAAGAAGTCTTGACTTGATTTTTTATTATGAATGACTAGAATTTTATGATTAAACAACTTCTTCTAGTTTTCTTTTAATATACAATTTCTTTCTGCTATAATTAAAAGGTATTTATGCTACTGAAAGGAAACAACCATGAATTTAGATAATATGAAGATCCCTAACCATGTTGCAATTATTATGGATGGTAACGGTCGCTGGGCTAAAAAGCGTTTTTTACCTCGAGTAATGGGGCATAAAAAGGGAGTCGAGACCATCAAAAAAATTACCATTCGTGCACATCAACTTAAAATCAAGGTATTAACGGTTTATGCTTTTTCTACAGAGAATTGGGCGCGTCCCAAGGATGAAGTGGATTACTTAATGTCTTTGCCAAAAGACTTTTTTGAATCCTTCAAGCCTCAATTAATGGAAAATAATGTTAAAGTTACCTATATTGGTAATGCTAATCGTTTACCTGAAGAAACTAAGAAAATCTTAGATCGAGCAGTAGAAAAAACGCAGGATAATAGTGGATTGATTTTAAACATTGCTTTAAATTATGGTGGACGTCAAGAGATAGTTCAAGCCATTCAAAGTATTAGTCAGGCAGTTTTAAAAAATGAAATAAAGCCAGAAGAAATTACCGAAGAATTAGTTGATCAGTCTCTAATGACTCAAGATCTTGCTTCATACTCAAATCCAGACTTGATGATTCGAACTTCTGGTGAATTAAGACTCAGCAATTTCTTATTATGGCAATTAGCTTATAGTGAATTCTATTTTACAAAGGTCTTATGGCCTGATTTTTCAACTGAAGACTTTGATCAAGCGATTGCAGCTTATAGTGAAAGACAGAGAAGATTCGGTAAAATCTCTTAAATGTTAGAAAGGAGTAGGGATCAAAATGAAACAAAGAATCATTACAGCAATTATTGGGATCTCTATTTATCTACCATTTGTCATCTTGGGTGGGAAATGGTTTAGCTATTGTATAATGTTGTTGGGTGCAATAGCCTTGTACGAAATGGCTGAGATGAAAAAAATCGA
This sequence comes from Facklamia sp. P13055, assembly GCF_050409445.1. Lineage (NCBI taxonomy): Bacteria > Bacillati > Bacillota > Bacilli > Lactobacillales > Aerococcaceae > Facklamia > Facklamia sp. P13055. Next base: position 25,783 of record NZ_JBNUPL010000016.1, on the reverse strand, counting down.
TTATTTAAATGAAATAGGCTTAATATCAACTTTAGCCTTAGCCTCGGTCCTCTTACCAGAGAAATATTTTGGTCCTATTTTTTCTGAAGCAGACCCCTTGATGATTTTTTATTTAGCAGGAATGTTATTGTTGATTTTGACGGTTTATAATTATCAACGTTTTAATTTTGTAGATGCATCCACTTTAATTTTTGCTTCGCTTTATATAGGTTTTGGCTTTCGTTATTTAATAATGATTAGAGACCTTGGTTTAACGACTATTCTATATGTTCTTTTGGTGATTTGGTCAACGGATACTGGAGCTTATTTAATAGGTAGAAAGTATGGGAAGAATAAGCTGGCTCCCAGAATAAGTCCTAACAAAACAGTAGAAGGAGCTTTGGGTGGCGTAGCAACCGCTTTTGTAGTCGCTAGTATTTACAGTCTCTTTTTTACTGTTGAAATAAAAAACCCACAATATCTTGGCTTTTTAACCATTCTTATCTCTATAGCTGGTCAGTTCGGTGATTTAGTAGAATCCGCCTATAAGAGAGACTTTGGTGTGAAAGATTCGGGCAAATTACTTCCAGGACATGGGGGAGTATTGGATCGTTTTGATTCAACAATATTTGCCAGCATCATGTTTGTTGTATGGAATAACTTTTTAGGTGTTTAATTAGAAATGGAGTAAGCGATGTTAAAAACAGTTTTAGTTTTCTTAATTATCTTTTCGATTATTGTGATTATTCATGAGTTTGGGCACTTATATTGGGCTAAAAAAGCAGGCATCTTAGTGAGAGAATTTTCACTAGGGATGGGACCTAAAATCTTTTCAAAACAAGCCGAAGATGGGACCACCTACACTATTCGTGCTTTACCAATGGGAGGTTATGTTCGTTTAGCTGGTTTAAATGAAGAAGCTGAAGTTCAACCGGGACAATCTTTAGGTTTAACTTTCAATGAACAAAATAAGGTTATTAAAATTAACCTTAGTGAGACTAGTGATATCAATGAACTACCTGTTCGATTAGATAAGGCCGATTTGGTAAATGAGATGACTCTTGAAGTTTATGAACAAGGGGAAGAATTTCTTAAAACTTATCATGTCCATCCTCAAGCAGAAATCATTGAAAAAGATGGAACCATTATTCGTGTAGCCCCCTTAGCAACGCGTTATGAATCAGTTCCAGTTTGGCATAAGATTCTCACTAATTTTGGTGGGCCACTTAATAACTTTATCTTATCGATTGTTGCTTTTGCGATAGTCGGTTTAATGCTTCCAGGAATTCCTACCACTACCAATCAAATAGGTCAAGTGGTTGAGGGCAGTCCTGCTGCAGGAGCTGGTTTGCAAGCTGGGGATCGAATCACTAAAGTTAATGAAGAAGAGACCAAAGATTGGCAAGGCTTAGTGGATTTAATTGCCCAATACCCTAAAGAGACAGTACGATTAGAAATTCAAAGACAAGACCAAGTCATTAAAAAAGAACTCCAATTGGAGGAGAATGAATTGGGATATGGTTCGTTAGGAATTACCGTCAGTCAATCGACATCGCTTAAAGATCGTTTGTTTTTTGGTTTTACAGCTACCTATCGAACTTTCATCATGGTCCTTTCGGCCTTGGCTACATTATTTTCACGTGGTTTTGATTTAAATATGTTAGGAGGACCTGTGGCAATGGCTCAGGCAACTAGCACGGTTGCTAATGAAGGCTTGATCGATATGGTTGCTTTTCTTGCCTCCTTATCCACCAATCTAGGAATTGTTAATTTATTACCGATACCGGCATTAGATGGAGGGAAAATTGTCCTGAACTTAATTGAATTAGTTAGAGGTAAAGCTCTCAGCCAAGAAAAAGAAGGTTTAGTTACCATGGTAGGGGTTGTTTTAGTATTGATTTTGATGATTGCAGTTACTTGGAATGACATTATGCGAGCATTTTTCTAGGAACAAAATCCCTGTCTTTTACGGGTTTTTTTAAGTGATGCATTGTAAAATTAAATGCGACACAAGTAAAAAGAAAGGATTCATATGAGCAAAGAAAAAACTTTATTCGATGTTTTATTGGAGCAACTAAACATTACAGATCCAGACATTCTAAGTGCATTAGCAGGAGGTCAAATTGAGCAAGTGGAAGTTTTAGCAGACAGCCAACGCTGGATTTTTCATTTGAGATTCCCACAGCGGATTCACCCAGACCTCTATTACTTATTACTAACTACTATGCGACAGGCTTTTGCTCAAATAGTAGAAACCGAAATATGGTGGCACTTTGATAAGGCTGAAACTGATAATCGTCAGTTAATTGAGGATTATTGGAAAAAAATAAAAACTGTTATTATGAATGAGACACCTTTTTTAAGAGTTTGTTTACAAGATGCCTCCATTTCTTATGATGCAAGTACAAAACTATTTGAAATAGGTTTAGCGAGTCAGAGTCAAGTAGATACATTTGATAATAAATACGATCACATAATTAAAAGACACTTTGATCAAGTAGGCTTTAAAGGAATAAAAATCATTTACTATGTTGATCAATCCTTAAGCGATGCCACTCATTTAACAACTAAACAGCGTTTAGAAGAATTGGATCATCAAAACCTACTAGAAGCGATTGAAAATGAAGAGAAAAAACAAGAAAAGCAGAAACAATCAGTCAATATTAGTGAAATTAAGCCAGTAGGAAAAGACATCCCTAATATCACAGCTACTCCTATTATTGATTTGCCAGAAAATCAATACAAACAAGTAATCGAAGGTTATGTCTTCGCCAATGATATCCGTGATTTACGATCGGGAGAAATTTTATCCATCATGAAAGTGACGGATTATACTTCCTCTGTGGCTGTCAAATTAATTTCTGGACGACGCTTAACTAAGGAGCAAATTCATCAGTTTCAAGTAGGAGACTGGCTGAGAATGGAAGGGGATATGGTCCCAGATAATTATTCTGGTGAACTAGATTTTAGGCCTCGTTCGATTCGTAAGTTAAATCCTAAAAAACGTCAAGATAGCTTTGAAGGTCAAAAAAGAGTAGAGCTCCATTTACATTCTAATATGTCTCAAATGGATGCGACCAATAGTGTTTCAGATTATATTAAAACAGCGGCTCGATGGGGACATTCAGCTATAGCTATTACCGACCACGCTGGTGCTCAAGCTTTCCCAGAAGCTTATTATGCGGGTAAAGAAAACGATATTAAAGTGATTTACGGTATTGAAGCTAATATTGTTAATGATGGTGAAGCTATTGCTTATAATGAAAGTGATCATGATCTTTCAGAAGCTAATTATGTTGTTTTTGACGTGGAAACGACCGGATTATCCTCTGTCTATGATCGTATGATTGAATTAGCTGCTGTTAAAATGCACAAGGGGAATGTAATTGATACTTTCGAGGCCTTTATTAATCCTGGTCATCCACTTTCATCCTTTACAACAGAACTGACAGGCATTACCGATGCTATGCTAGAAGATGCACCAAGTGAAAAAGAAGTAATAGACAAATTTTTAGCATTTACACAAGACACCATTTTGGTGGCACATAATGCTTCCTTTGATATGGGCTTTATTAATCAAGCCTATGTGCGTCATGGCATAGCTATGAATAATTTACCAGTGATTGATACACTTGCCCTATCAAGGTTGGTAAACCCTAATATAAAAGGACACCGATTGAACAATCTTGCCAAGCGTTACGGTGTAACTTTAGAACAACACCACCGAGCTATTTATGACTCGGAAACAACGGGTCATATCTTGTTTAAGTTACTAGAACAAGCCAATGAGCAATATCAAATGACCCACCATAATCTGTTGAATAAAGAGATGGGTAAAGGTGATGCATATAAACAGATAAGACCTTTTCATGCTACTTTAATTGCTAAAAATCAAGCAGGTCTCAAAGATCTCTTTAAACTGATTTCTATTTCCAATGTGGAGTATTTTTATCGCGAACCCAGAATACCACGGTCTGTCTTAAATCAGTATCGAGAAAATTTACTTGTCGGTTCCGCTTGCTCCAATGGAGAAGTTTTTACAACCTTGATGCAGAAGGGTTATCAAGAAGCTAGTGAATTAGTAGGATATTATGATTATTTAGAAATTCAACCCCCTTCTGTCTATGACACCCTGATTGAAGAAACCTTGATTAGATCTCGTGAAGATTTGTTTAAGATCATGCAAGGAATGGTTAAGCTAGCCAATGAACATAACAAGTTACTAGTGGCTACTGGAGATGTTCACTACCTAGAAGAACGGGATTCGATTTACCGCGAAATATTACTCAAGTCTTTAAAACGCAATGCTAATCGCGACCTCCATTTCCCACCACTCCATTTTAGAACGACTAATGAGATGCTAGAAGAGTTTTCTTTCTTAGGAGAAGATTTGGCTTATGAATTAGTGGTAACTAATTCGAATAAAATAGCCGATTGGGTCGAAGACGACATTGAAGTGATCCACTCAAAACTATTCACACCAAATATTGAAGGCTCTGATCAAAAAATTCGTGATTTGGCCTATGGCAAGGCCTACGAAATGTATGGAAATCCTTTACCAGAATTAATTGAAAAAAGATTGGAAAAAGAATTACATTCGATTATCTCTAATGGATTTGCCGTTATTTATTTAATTTCGCAAAAGCTGGTTCTAAAATCCAATCAAGACGGCTATCTAGTTGGGTCAAGGGGATCCGTAGGTTCTAGTTTTGTAGCGACAATGACTGGAATAACCGAAGTTAATCCTTTAGTGCCACATTATTACTGTCCGGATTGTCATTACAACGAGTTTTTTAAGGATGGCTCAGTTGGATCAGGTTTTGATCTACCGCCTAAAGCCTGTCCATCATGTGGTAAAGATTTAAAGCGAGACGGACAGGATATACCGTTTGAGACATTCTTAGGTTTTAAAGGGGATAAGGTACCCGATATTGATCTTAACTTCTCTGGGGAATATCAACCGCAAGCTCATGCTTATACTAAAGTTTTATTTGGAGAAGACCATGTCTTTCGTGCGGGGACTATCTCCACCGTTGCACAAAAGACGGCCTTTGGTTATGTGAAGGGTTATCTTGAAAATACCATGACCCAAGTGCCTCAAGCTGAAAAAGAGCGCTTGGCTAAAGGAATTGAAGGGGTGAAACGAACAACCGGCCAACACCCAGGTGGGATTATCGTTATTCCTGAGTATATGGATGTTTATGACTTTACGCCTATACAATTTCCAGCCGAAGATATTCATTCAGAATGGCGCACGACTCACTTTGACTTCCATTCTATTCATGATAATGTGCTGAAATTAGATATATTAGGACACGATGATCCGACCATGATACGTTTCTTACAGGATATTTCAGGTATTGATCCTCAAGATATTCCATTCTCTGATCCTGATGTGATGTCTTTGTTCTCAGGTCCTGAAGTCTTAGGTGTCACAAAAGAGCAAATTTTTTCTGATACAGGTACTTTAGGGGTACCAGAATTTGGGACCAGTTTTGTCAGAGGGATGCTGACTCAGACCAAGCCGTCAACTTTTGCGGAGTTGTTACAAATTTCTGGTTTATCGCATGGTACGGATGTCTGGTTGGGCAATGCTGAGGAGTTGATTCAAAAGAATATTGTACCCTTAGCTAAGGTAATTGGTTGTCGTGACGATATCATGGTGACACTGATGCAATATGGATTAGAAGATTCCTTAGCCTTTAAAATAATGGAACATGTTCGTAAAGGAAGAGGAATTCCTGATGACTGGCAAGCTGAAATGCGAGCGAATAATGTTCCAGAATGGTATATCGACTCTTGTCTGAAGATTAAGTATATGTTCCCTAAGGCTCACGCGGCTGCATACATCATGATGGCACTGAGGGTGGCATACTTCAAAGTTCACTATCCTAAATTCTATTATGCGGCTTACTTTTCGGTAAGGGCATCAGACTTTGATATCCTTGCCATGCATCAAGGCAAGGAAATGGTTAAACATCGCTTAAGAGAAATTATGGCCAAGGGAATGGATGCTTCAGTAAAAGAAAATAGCTTGCGAACTGTTTTAGAACTAGCGAATGAAATGCTAGAAAGAGGGATAACTTTCCAAATGATTAATTTGGAAAAATCAGACGCCACTAAATTTATTATCGATGGCGAGAGTTTGATCCCTCCTTTTAGAACAATTCCTGGTTTGGGAATAGGGGCCGCTAAATCGATTGTAGAAGCTAGAGAGCAAGCAGCCTTTATTTCTAAAGAAGACTTACAAAAACGTGGTAAAGTTTCGAAAACAATTATGGAATATTTAGAAGAGAATGGTGTTTTAGCTGATTTACCAGATGAAGACCAGCTGTCACTCTTCTAACTTGTTGATGAATAGATAATATGATATACTCTATTTAGCAAATTATTCGAGGAGGAGTGGGCGGAAACGCTCGCTCTTTTATTATTCAACCAAAATAAAAATGAAGAGGTGAATTGATGAGTATTGTGATAGACAAAGTTCAGCCGCTAGTGGAGCCAATTATCGCATCCTTAGATTGTCAACTTATTGATATTGAATATCTAAAAGAAGGAAAGCATTGGTTTCTCCGTATCTATGCTGATAAGGAAGGGGGCATTGATTTAGATCATTGTGCTTTAATTTCAGAAAAAATTTCTGAAGTTTTAGACACTATGCAACCAGATCCTTTTCCGGAAGCTTACTTTTTAGAAGTTTCCTCACCAGGAGCTGAAAGACCTTTGAAAAATGAAGAGCAAATTCGGTCAGCCATTGGTGAATATGTCCACTTTGATTACTATGCCCCTCAATACGGTGAAAAACAACATGAGGGCGTTCTTTTAGATGTGACGGAGGATTATTATCTATTGAAGGTTCCAATTAAAACAGTCACTAAAGAACTTGAAATTAATAAGAAGGGTGTCGCTAAGGCAAGACTTGCTGTTAAGTTTTAGCAAGATGAGATAGGAGAGTTAAGTGTGAGCAAAGAATTAGTAAATGCCATGAAGGTTCTTGAAGCAGAAAAAGGGATAAAGCCTGAAGTTATTAAAGAAGCTTTAGAGTCTGCTTTGATTTTGGCCTACAAAAAAAATTATGATCAAGCACAAAATGTGGAAGTTATTTTTAACGAAGAAACCGGTGATATTAAAGTTTATTCAGTTAAGGAAGTTGTGGATATCAATTATGATCCTACTTTAGAAATTTCTCTAGAAGAAGCTTTGAAGATTAATCGTGCCTATGAAATAGGAGACAAGATTAAATTTGAAGTGACTCCTAAAGATTTCGGAAGAATTGCTACTCAAACCGCTAAACATGTCGTTATGCAAAGAATACGTGAGGCTGAAAGAGATATTATTTATGATGAATTTATTGTGCATCAAGATGAAATTTTAACAGGAATCATCGAACGTTCAGATGCTCGCAATGTTTATGTGAACTTAGGTAAAGTTGAAGCCATAATGCCGGCTAGTGAACAGATTCCAACTGAGCAATTTCAAATGGATGAACGGGTAAAAGTATACGTAGTCAAGGTAGATAAAACTAGTAAGGGGCCACAGATTGTTGTTTCACGCTCACATGCTGATTTCCTTAAAAGATTATTTGAGCAAGAAGTTCCGGAAATCTACGAAGGTGTTGTGGAAATAATCTCAATTGCTCGTGAAGCGGGCGACCGTTCGAAAGTTGCAGTTTCTTCGCGTGATTCTAATATTGATCCAGTTGGAACTTGTGTTGGTCCGAGAGGATCTCGAGTTCAAAGTATTGTCAATGAATTAAATGGTGAGAATATGGATATCATTCAATGGGATGAAGACCCCTCTACCTTCATAAAAAATGCTATGAATCCAGCAGAAGTGATTAATGTTGTGTTTGATGAAGATAATCATTCTTGTATTGTTGTGGTACCAGATTATCAGTTATCCTTAGCCATCGGTAAAAAAGGACAAAACGCTCGTTTAGCAGCTCGTTTAACTGGTTATAAGATTGATATTAAGTCTGAGACTAGCTATCAAGAATATTTAATTGAACAAAAAGCAGTTGAATCAACTGGACAAGAAGAATTAAATCTTGCAGAGGATTTAGATAATCTTGAAGAAATGCTTCAAGAGACTTCCAGCCAGATAGATGACGATCCAGCAGAAGCTGATTTAGAATATCGTGAATCGGCAGAGGAATCACTTGATGAAGAGCTGGAGCAAGCGTTTGAAGAAACTGAAGAATCAGAGCAAGAATAAGCACTTAATTTATTAACATCAAAGGAGGATGGAAATGAGCCAAGCGAAAAAAAGAAAAGTTCCCATGCGCAAATGTGTTGTTACTGGTGAATCTCATCCCAAAAAAGATTTAATCCGTATTGTGAGAACCCCAGAAGGTACCATTGAAATAGACCCAACTGGTAAAAAGAATGGACGAGGAGCCTATATCTCCTTGGATCCAGAGTTAGCCATACAAGCGGAAAAGAAAAAAGTTTTTAATCGAACATTTGAAATGGAGATTGATAAAGAGTTTTATCAAGAACTTTATCGCTTTCTAGACCACCAAAAGGCGCGAAAAGAACTACTATGAGCCCAGAAGAAAAACAACTCAATTTATTAGGTTTGGCTCAAAGAGCCTCTAAGTTAATTTCCGGTGACGATTTAGTCACTAAAGCCACAAAGAACAAAAAAGTTAAACTTTTGATTTTAGCGATTGATGCCAGTGATTCCACTAGTGATCGCTACCATCGTTTGGCTAGTGAAAAAAAAATAGCCATTAATCATCGTTTTACAAAATATCAAATCAGCCATGCAATCGGCAAATCACGCACAATTTGCGGCATAACCGATCGAGGAATGGCTGAAAAATTTTTATCTTATGTGACAGGAGAAAATACAATGAATAATCAATAATACAAGATAGGAAGGTGTTTGTATGAGTACTATTCGTATATATGAATTTGCTAAACAAAACAATATGACTTCAAAAGAAGTCTTAGTGCTTGCTGAAAATAATGGTTTTGAATTTAATAGCCATATGTCCTCGGTAACGCAAGAACAACAAGAACAATTAAAGAAAGCTTTACAAAATAAGAAGACTAGTGGTAAACAAACCAAAAAGGATGTTAAGAAGACGGAAGCTACTAAAGAATCAAATCAAAAAAACAATCAACACAAAGATGCCAAGCAGCGCAAGGATGAAGACAAGTCGAAAGCTTCTAAAAAGCCTTCTTCTCAAAAAGATTCTCAAGCACAAGGTCATAATACAAACCCTAACACTAAGTCTAAAAATCCTAATGAAAAGGCAGCTTCTAAGCAAAAGAAATCAACTGATAGTAAACAAGCTGTAGAAGGTCAAAAAGCAAATCAAAGCAATCAAAGTAATTCTTCAAATAAATCCACTGGTGGATCCAAAAGAAGTCGTGGCGATCGCCGTCGTGGCCGTCGTGGTAAGCAAAATAGTAACTATCAAAAAGAGTCTAAAGGCTTAACAGCTCGTAAGCATAAAGACCTTCCAGAAGCGTTCTACTATACTGAAGGAATGAATGTACAAGATATTGCTAAAGGCTTCCACCGAGATGCAACTGAAATTATTAAAAAACTATTGCTACAAGGGGTAATGGTCAATCAAAACCAGGCACTTTCTAAAGAAGTGATTGAAATTATCTGTTTAGAATATGGCGTTGAACCTATTGAAAAAGTTGTTGTTGAAGTTTCAGACTTAGATCATTATTTTGAAGAAGCTGCTGCTGATGATAATCAAAGCATTCGTCCACCAGTTGTTACAATTATGGGTCACGTTGACCACGGAAAAACCAGTCTCTTGGACTCCTTCCGCCATTCGAGAGTGACTGAAGGAGAAGCTGGTGGAATTACTCAACATATTGGTGCCTATCAAATTGTTTTAAATGATAAGCCAATCACTTTTCTTGATACGCCAGGACATGCTGCCTTTACAACCATGCGTGCACGTGGTGCAGATGTGACTGATATTACAATTATTGTTGTTGCAGCAGATGATGGCGTGATGCCTCAAACGGTTGAAGCGATTAATCATGCCAAAGCTGCAGATGTACCGATAATTGTAGCGATTAACAAAATTGATAAACCTGAAGCCAATCCAGATAAGGTAATGACCGAATTATCTGAACATGGTATTATTTCTGAGGACTGGGGTGGCGAACATATCTTTGTTAATATTTCAGCTAAATACGGGACTAATTTGGATGAGTTATTAGAGATGATTCTTCTGGTTTCAGAAGTTCAAGAATTAAAAGCTAACCCAGACCGTTTAGCTTTAGGTTCAGTCATTGAAGCGCGCTTAGATAAAGCTACCGGTGCCACTGCGACTTTATTAGTTCAACATGGTACCCTACATATAGGGGACCCAATTGTTGTGGGTAACACCTATGGTAGAGTAAGAACAATGGTCAATGATCAAGGGCGTCGTATTCGCTCAGCTGGTCCATCCATGCCGGTGGAAATTACAGGCTTGAATGATGCTCCTCAAGCAGGAGACCAGTTTGTGGTCTTTGAAGATGAAAAAACAGCTCGTCAAGTTGGAGAAGAAAGAGCTCAGAAGGCTCAAGAACAACAAAGAGACCTTAAGAAGAAAGTTACTTTGGATAATCTTTTCGAAACCTTACAAGAAGGTGAGTTAAGATCAGTTAACGTAATCCTAAAAGCAGATGTACAAGGTTCAGTAGAAGCATTAGCTGCTTCATTGATGAAAATAGATGTGGAGGGAGTAAAAGTTAATATTGTCCATCAGGCGGTAGGAGCAATTAATGAGGCTGATATTACTTTAGCTAATGCCTCATCAGCAATTGTGGTAGGATTTAATGTTCGACCAACTCCTCAAGCAAAACAACAAGCAGAAGAAGAGCAAGTAGATATTCGTCTCCATAATATTATTTACAATGTAATTGATGAAATTGAAACAGCTATGAAAGGAATGCTGGACCCTGAGTATGTTGAGGAAGTAACAGGGCAAGCAGTAGTACGTGAAACCTATTCTGTTTCTAAATTAGGCACCATCGCTGGTTCGTTTGTTTTAGATGGCTTCATTCAACGCACGAGCAAGCTACGTTTGATACGTGATAACATCGTTATTTATGAAGGAGATCTAGCCAGTTTGAAACGTTTTAAAGATGATGCTAAAGAAGTAAACAAAGGATTAGAATGTGGAATTATGATTGAAGGCTATAATGATATCAAAGTCGATGATATTATTGAAGCCTATCGCATGGTCGAAGTTGAACGTAAATAAAGGAGTATGAAATGGTTAAATATCGTATAGGACGTGTTCGTCAAGAAATAATGCGAGAAGTTAATGATATTCTTCTAAAAGAGATTAAAGACCCTCGTGTTGAAGGGGTTACTATTACTGATGTAGAGCTTACAGGCGACTTACAAAATGCTACAATTTTTTATTCTACTTTAAGTGATAAAGCCGGAGAAAGACAAAAAACAAGTGATGGTTTGAAAGCAATAACAGGTAAAGTTCGCTCGGAACTTGGAAGTCGTTTAAGTCTTTATAAGGTTCCCGAAGTTAAATTTGAAAGAGACCAATCAGTAGACTATGGTAGTCGAATCGATTCATTATTAAATCAATTGCATGAATCTGAATCTTTTGATGAAGCAAGCTCAGTTCAGACGGAGCAATAATCTTAAGTTTTCACAAATCAAGAGCTGTTTTTTCACTGCTCTCATTAAATGAGAGGCGGTAAAACAGCTCTTTTATTCTTGTAGAATTAAGAATCTTGCTTGGAAGCAAGTGCCAATTAAAGTATAATCATAATTGTTATTAATAAAGGGGTTGGCTTGAATGAACGGAATTGTCGCTGTTTGGAAAGAAAAGGGCATGACGAGTCATGATGTAGTATTTAAAATGCGTAAGATTTTTCAAATGAAGCGTGTAGGCCATTGTGGGACCTTGGATCCTGAAGTTGAGGGCGTTTTAGTTGTCTGTTTAGGACAGGCAACCAAGTTAGTTGAAATACTAATGGATAGCAAAAAGATCTATCAAGGAGAAGTCACTTTAGGTCAAGCCACCGATACGGAAGATGCCCAGGGACAAGTTATTGCAAAGAAATTAGTAGAACAAGCCGTTGATGATCAAGTTATTGATCAAGCTATGGCTTCATTAACAGGCAAAATCAGCCAGATTCCTCCTTATTACTCGGCAGTCAAGGTCAAAGGGAAAAGACTCTATGAATATGCCCGAGCAGGTATTGAAGTAGAAAGGCCTGAACGTCAAGTATCTATCGACTACTTCAAGCGTTTAGCTCCGTCACAATATCACACCAGTGAAAAAAGGCAAACTTTCTCCTTTGAAGTAAAGTGCAGTAAAGGGACCTATGTCAGAACCTTAGCGGTAGATTGCGGTAAGTTATTAGGATATCCTAGCCACATGTCCCAATTAGTGCGAACTCAAGCAGCGGGTTATCGTCAAGCGGATAGTTATCGCTTAGATGAATTAAGGCAATTAGCAGAAAAAGACTCCTTAAATACAGCTGTTCACCCCATTGAAACGGCAGTTTCTGACTATGCAAAAATCCAACTAAATCCAGAACAGTTTACAGACATTAAACATGGAAAAGTTTTAGACATTAATTATTTTAATGACAGGCTTATTGAACCAACTGCCTTATTTTATCAAGACCGTTTGTTAGCAATTTACGGCCCACATCCTAGCAAAGAGAATTTAATAAAACCTATTAAGATGTTTCCAATGGAAGGAGTTTAAGCCTTGCAGACAATTTATTTAGCACATCCTTACGATCAAGAACAACTATATGACCAACCAGTCGTTTTAGCTCTAGGCTTTTTTGATGGTGTTCATTTAGGCCATCAAGAAGTTATCAAAAAGGGGCGCGAATTAGCAGATCATTATCAAGTCCCTTTAGCCGTCTTAACTTTTAACCATACTCCTCGTCTTGTTTATCAACAGATCCATCCGAATCACTACTTTTATTTAAGTGATAACCCTCGTAAAATAGAACTGATGGAGGTTAATGGAGTAGATATTTTATATATTGCTGAGTTCACTTCAGTCATGGGAGCTCAGAGTCCACAAGAGTTCGTGGACAACTACATGGTTAATTTGAATGCCGTTCATGTGGTGGCAGGTTTTGACTATACATACGGTCTGAAAGAGATAGCTAATATGCAAACTCTGGTTGACCATAGTCAAGGACGCTTTAAAATTAGCGAAATTCCTAAAAAGACAATCGGTGACCATAAGATTTCTTCAAGTGAAATTCAATACCAGCTATCAAATGGTAATATTGATTTAGCTAACCAAGAATTAGGTTACATTTATGAAACCAGAGGACTTGTCATCAATGGCTTAAAAAGAGGGAGAAAACTAGGTTTTCCGACAGCGAATGTGGCAATGGATTATGGTCAGTTAACACCTAGCATAGGGGTGTATATTGTCGAAATTTGTGTTCAAGCCCAATGGTATATGGGCATGGCATCTATTGGATATAATATTACCTTTGATGATGTGAAAGAACTCTCCATTGAAGTTTATATTTTAGACTTTGATCGTATGATTTATGGGGAAAAGGTTCGTATTAAGTGGCATCATTACTTACGTGGAGAGATTAAATTTGATGGTATTGAAGGTTTGATTAATCAACTTGAAAAGGATCAAGACCATACACGGGCGTACTTTAAATAATCAAGGATCGATAGATATAATTAGCACTTTCGAATTGAGAGTGCTAATTTTTTTAATTTTATGGGCATAATCCCTTGACAAAGGTGATGGAGGATAGTAAGATAGAGACAGTTAGCACTCGGTATGAATAAGTGCTAATAATGTGAGGTGATTGATCATATTAACAGCCAGACAACACCAAATCTTAGAATTAATTGTTCGCCTTTATGCAAATTTAGAGGCACCAATCGGGTCAAAGACTTTACTCAAGGAGAGTTTTCTTGATATAAGTCCGGCAACTGTTCGTAATGAGATGGTTGTTTTAGAAAAAAACGGCTTTCTGGTTAAGGCACATACATCAAGTGGTAGAATACCTTCTTATGAAGGCTATCGTTATTATGTAGATCGTCTGATCACTAAAATTGAGAATGATTCATGGGAGCAATCCTATGAAGCAGATCTCAAAGCAGTTAGCGAAATCTTCTTAAATCGCCGACAAGAGAATTTTAAGATGGCGAAAATTGCTGCGGATTTATTGGTCTCATTAACTGGATTACCTTGCTTGGTTTTTGGACAGAATAATGAAGAGCATCGAGTGGCTGACTTTAAGTTAGTGCTTTTAAGTAACCATCAAATAATGGCTATTTTATTATCGGATCAAGGACATGTGGAAAATAAAATGTTCCAAACCTTATATCCGGTTGAGGATGATGATTTACGTCAAATGCGTTCAATTCTTAATTCAGAATTGCGAGGTATTACATTAGAAGATGCTTATCAGCGGACTAAATTAACTATTCCGATGATTATGCAAAGACAATTGTCAACTTCGATTGATTTTTCTCCTTTAGTTGAGAAGTCAATTCAACAAGTTAAAGGAACGCGTTATTTTGTTTCTGGCAAGAATAATCTTTTTGATTGTTTGGATCAGCGTTATTCCAACAATGAATACAAAAAATTATTCAATTTGATTGATGGATCGAATGAATTATTTGATCTCTTTGAACAACGTCAAGATGGAATCGAAGTTCTTTTCGGACAAGAGTTTGCTCCGCAAGGGATGCGTCATTTATCTTTAGTGACGGGAACCTTCACACAAGACTTAAGCAAAATGTCTTTAAGTATCTTAGGACCTTCGACGATGCATTATTCACGCATGATTGTCCTTATGGAGCAGATATTAAAAGAATTTAATCAATAAAGGAGGTCATCAAGTGACAGAAGAAAATAAAAAGAGGAATGACAAGCAATCTTCTGCAGAACTTAACGATGAAAAAGAAAAGTTAGTAGAAGATGAAGTCATTGAAAGTTCAGCAGAAAAAAATCAGGATAGTCTGAATAATGATGTAAATGATGTAAATGAAGAAACTGAAGCAGCGCCAGTAGAGGAAGTTTCTTCCATTGAAGATGAATTAAGAGAAAGTATTCAGAATTTGGAGGATCGAAATTTACGTCTACAGGCTGAAATTGCTAATATGCAACGATCTAATAGTCGTGAAAGACAAGAAGCTGCTAAATATCGATCTCAATCTTTAGCTAATAAATTAATTGATGCAATTGATAATCTTGAACGCGCTTTGCAAATCAAAGCAAGTTCAGAAGAGAGTCAAGCAATCCACAAAGGGATCCAAATGGTGTATGATCAAATCTTACAAGCATTTAAAGAAGAAAAAATTGAAGTGATCAATCCCTTAAACGAAACATTCGATCCAAATTATCATCAAGCGGTAACCACCCAACCAGCGGCTGAAGGACAAGACACTGATATTGTAGTGAATGTTCTACAAAAAGGATACATCCTTAATGATCGCATCATTCGCCCGGCCATGGTAATTGTGTCCGCCTAATTATTAAGCACTTAGTTTTAACCAAAATAAATTTTTAAAGGAGTAGATTATATGTCTAAAATTATAGGTATTGACTTAGGTACAACAAACTCTGCTGTTTCCATTTTAGAAGGTGGAGAAGCAAAGATTATTACTAACCCAGAAGGAAACCGTACCACTCCATCTGTAGTAGCTTTCAAAAATAATGAGATTCAAGTGGGTGAAGTAGCTAAGCGTCAAGCAGTTACAAACCCTGACACAGTAGCTTCCATCAAACGTCATATTGGAGAAGATAACTTTAAGACTGAAATGGGTGGAAAGAGCTATACACCTCAAGAGATTTCAGCTATGATTTTACAACACTTGAAATCATTTGCTGAAGATTACTTAGGCGATAAGGTTGAGAAAGCAGTTATCACTGTTCCTGCTTATTTTAACGATGCTCAGCGTCAAGCAACTAAAGATGCTGGACGTATTGCAGGTTTAGAAGTTGAACGTATTGTTAACGAGCCAACCGCTGCAGCTTTAGCGTATGGTTTAGATAAAACCGATGCTGAAGAAAAAGTCCTAGTCTTTGACTTAGGGGGAGGAACTTTTGACGTTTCAATCCTTGAATTAGGCGATGGCGTATTTGATGTATTATCTACAGCAGGGGATAATAAACTAGGTGGAGATGACTTTGATAATAAAGTTATCGACTTCTTAGTTGAAGAATTTAAAAAAGAAAACTCTATTGACCTTTCTAAAGATAAAATGGCTTTACAGCGCCTGAAAGACGCTGCAGAAAAAGCTAAGAAAGATCTTTCTGGTGTGACTTCTACACAAATCAGCTTACCATTTATTACAGCGACAGCTGATGGGCCATTACACTTAGAAACAACTTTAACTCGTGCTAAATTTGATGAGTTAACGCATGACTTAGTAGAAAGAACTAAAGGGCCAGTTCGTCAAGCCTTGAAAGATGCTGGTTTAAGCAAATCTGAAATTGACGAAGTAATCTTGGTAGGAGGATCGACACGTATTCCTGCTGTACAAGAAGCCGTTAAGAAAGAAACTGGAAAAGATCCTAACAAATCGGTTAACCCAGACGAAGTAGTTGCTATGGGTGCAGCTATCCAAGGTGGCGTTATCTCTGGTGATGTTAAAGACATCGTTCTATTAGATGTTACGCCATTATCACTTGGTATCGAAACAATGGGTGGTGTATTCACTAAATTAATTGACCGTAACACTACTATCCCAACTTCTAAATCACAAGTCTTCTCTACAGCAGCTGACAATCAACCAGCAGTAGATGTTCACGTTTTACAAGGTGAGCGTGAAATGGCAGCAGATAATAAGACTTTAGGTCGTTTCCAATTAACTGATATTCCAGCAGCACCTCGTGGCATTCCACAAATTGAAGTTACCTTTGATATTGATAAAAACGGTATTGTGAACGTTTCAGCCAAAGATTTAGGTACTCAAAAAGAACAAACGATTACTATAAAATCTTCTTCAGGTTTATCCGATGAAGAAATCGAACGTATGGTTAAAGATGCTGAGGCAAATGCTGAATCCGATAAGAAACGTCGTGAAGAAGCTGATTTACGCAACGAAGTCGATCAAATGATCTTTACAACTAATAAGACTATCGATGAATTGAAAGATAATGATAACATTTCTGAAGATGAATTGACTAAAGCAGAAACAGCTCGTGATGAATTGAAAGCAGCTGTTGAAGCAAATGATTTAGAAGAAATGAAAACAAAACGTGATGCATTAAATGAAGTGATTCAAAATCTATCCGTTAAACTTTACGAGCAAGCTGCTCAACAAGCTCAAGCTGCTCAAGAAAATCAAACAGATGCCTCTGATGCTCAATCATCTTCTGATGATAATATTGTCGATGCTGACTTTGAAGAAGTCGACGAGTAATTAAGACATACTTTAGCAAGAGTCTAGGCTAAGTCCTCGACTCTTGTCTTTTATCAGGAGAATTAAAATGTGTAAGGAGGGACAAAATGGCAAATAAAAGAGACTATTATGATGTCTTAGGTGTATCTCGCGATGCCAGTGATGCTGACATTAAAAAGGCTTATCGTAAACTGTCCAAAAAATACCATCCGGATATTAATAAAGATGCAGGAGCTGACGAAAAGTTTAAAGAAGTTGCAGAAGCTTATGAGGTCCTAAGTGATAGTCAAAAGCGGGCTGCTTATGATCAATACGGCCATGCTTCAACGGATCCTAACTTTGGAGCCGGCTTTGGCGGTGGTGGTTTTGGTGGCTTCTCTGGTGGTGCAGGCTTTGGCTTTGAAGATATCTTTGATACTTTCTTTGGTGGATCTGCTGGAGGAGGACGAAGAGCCAATGCTCCTCGTAAGGGTAATGATCTACAATATCGTATTAATTTAACCTTTGAAGAAGCTATTTTTGGTAAAGAAACGACCATAAAATATAATCGTAATGAGGAATGTCATACCTGTCACGGAACAGGTGCCAAGGAAGGCACTGAGCCCGTTACTTGCCACAAGTGTCATGGCACAGGGACTATTCAGGTAGAACGAAACTCTCCTTTTGGTCGTGTGATGACGCAAACCACATGTGATGTCTGCGGTGGGACAGGTAAAGAAATTAAAGAAAAATGTACCACTTGTCATGGTTCTGGTATAGAATCCGTTAGTCATTCTGTTAAAGTGACTGTGCCAGCAGGTGTTGAAGAAGGTAATCAAATTCGCCTTTCAGGACAAGGTGAGGCGGGTTCAAATGGTGGACCTTATGGAGACCTTTATGTAGTTTTCCATGTTGAACCAAGTAAGGAATTTAAACGAGATGGTACGGAAATCTATTACACGCTACCCATCACTTTCTCTCAAGCGGCCTTGGGTGATGAAATCCAAGTTCCAACGGTACATGGTAAGGTGAAGTTAAAGGTTCCAGCTGGCACACAAACAGGGACCACTTTCCGCTTAAAAGGCAAAGGAGCACCGAGTGTTCGCTCAGGTTATACGGGAGATCAACAAGTAACGGTTAAAGTCGTTACTCCTTCTAAACTGACTGACAAACAGCATGAATTATTTAAACAGTTAGCTAAAGAAATGGGTGCTAATGTTAAAGAGCAAGAAGGTGGCTTCTTTAATAAGATGCGTGATATTTTTCATGGTGAATAAAAATAGGCTAGCATCAGGGTATTCAATATGCTCTGATGCTTTTTACTTGCTTAGAAAAGTTTTAAATCAATTGGAATCAAAATAAGATTGATTAGCTTCTAGATAGGAAATTTTAAAGAATAAATAAAGATTTTATTGAGTAGTTCATTTATTAAAATACCATAGTGAAAGAAAACTATTCAAAATCACTCATTTTTGATAAGATAGACCTTAGCTATTGATAAGAGGCTTGAAAAGGAAGTGAAGTCAAGTGAATATAGAAGAAATGAAGAATAGACAAGAAAGAATCCGTAATTTTTCGATAATTGCGCATATTGACCATGGTAAATCCACACTAGCTGATCGTATTTTACAACAAACACATACAGTGGCTGATCGTGATATGCAAGAGCAATTGTTAGATTCCATGGACTTGGAAAGAGAACGAGGAATTACCATTAAATTGAATGCAGTGGAACTGACTTATCGGGCTAAAGATGGCATTGATTATATTTTCCATTTAATCGATACCCCTGGTCACGTCGATTTTACTTATGAGGTTTCAAGATCTTTGGCTGCTTGTGAAGGAGCCATTCTAGTAGTCGATGCAGCACAAGGAATTGAAGCCCAAACCTTGGCTAATGTGTATTTAGCAGTGGATAATGATTTAGAAATATTGCCTGTTATTAATAAAATCGATCTGCCTTCAGCCGATCCTGAAAGGGTTCAAAAAGAAATTGAAGATATTATCGGCATCGATGCCTCAGAAGCGGTTTTTGCTTCTGCCAAGTCAGGCATCGGTATTGATGAGATTTTAGAGCAAATAGTTGAGAAAGTTCCTGCACCAATGGGAGATATAGAAGACCCCTTACAGGCTCTTATTTTTGACTCTGCTTATGATGCTTATCGTGGGGTTGTTTTAAATATTCGAGTGATGAATGGTATGGTCAAACCAGGTGACACCATCCGTCTAATGAGTAATGGTAAAGAGTTTGAAGTGATTGATGTTGGAATCTTCTCACCGAGTCCTCTCAAAAGAGACTTCTTGATGGTAGGAGATGTTGGCTATCTAACCGCAGGTATAAAGACCATTCAAGATACCCGTGTAGGAGATACTATAACCCTAGCGGATAATCCAGCTGAGGAGGCCTTGGATGGTTACCGCAAATTAAATCCAATGGTTTTTGCCGGTCTCTATCCGGTTGACTCGGCCGATTATAATGACTTGCGGGAAGCACTTGAAAAGTTACAATTAAATGATGCTTCTTTACACTTTGAACCAGAAACATCGCAAGCCCTAGGCTTTGGTTTCCGAACAGGCTTTTTAGGTTTACTGCATATGGATGTTATTCAAGAAAGACTTGAGCGTGAATTTGATATTGATTTAATTACCACTGCTCCGTCAGTTATTTACCGTGTTGAAAAGACGGATGGGGAAGAGCTTTTGATTGACAACCCATCTGAAATGCCAGATCCAACAGAGATTGATAAGATTTTTGAACCTTATGTAAAAGCGACTATTATGGTACCAAATGATTATGTGGGCGCTGTAATGGAACTATCTCAACGCAAGCGTGGTAACTTTATTACGATGGATTATCTGGATGATTTCCGGGTAAATGTAATTTATGAACTACCAATGGCTGAAATTGTGTATGATTTCTTCGATAAGTTGAAATCATCAACCAAAGGCTATGCTTCCTTAGATTACGAATTAATTGGCTATAAAGAGTCTAATCTAGTAAAATTAGAAGTTTTACTTAATTCTGATGTCATTGATGCCTTCTCGATTATAGTGCATAAAGATTTTGCCTATAATCGCGGTCGTGCTTTAGTTGAAAAACTAAAAGGGATTATCCCACGTCAAATGTTTGAAGTACCTGTCCAAGCAGCTATTGGACATAAGATCATCGCACGAACAACCATTAAGGCTTATCGAAAAGATGTTACAGCTAAATTATATGGTGGGGATGTCTCCCGTCGTAAGAAGTTATTAGAAAAACAAAAAGAAGGTAAAAAGCGGATGAAATCAGTCGGTAACGTTGAAATTCCACAAGAAGCTTTCATGGCTGTCTTACAAATGGATGAAGAATAAAAGAATAACGGTTCATAAAAACCTATCTTTGAGAATTCAAAGATGGGTTTTTCTTATTACTATAAAGCAATATTAATTTTCATTTTGAACCAATCCCTTTTAGAGAACGTAAGTAAGCTACTTTTATGATAAATAATCAATTAAAATCTTTTTAAATAAGTATAATAAAAGTTTTTGTTTTCAGAAAACTCACTGTCTTTTCATAAAATATTGAAATGCTACAAAGTGATGTGTATAATTTTAAATTAGAAAGCGCTTTGATAAAGGAGGTTATTGAATGATTGAAGGAATAAAAGGGGAATTAATTGTTTCTTGTCAAGCTTTAGAAGATGAACCTTTGCACAGTTCTTTTATCATGTCACGAATGGCCTTAGCTGCTAAAGAAGGTGGAGCTAAAGGTATTCGTTCGAATTCAGTTGAAGATATTAAAGCAATCAAAGAACAAGTCGATTTGCCAATTATTGGCATTATTAAACGGGTTTATGATGGGGCTGATGCTTTTATTACACCTACGATGACTGAAGTGGATGAGTTAATGCAAGCAAGGCCGGAAATCATAGCAATTGATGCAACTGCATCTACGAGGCCATACGGAGAATCATTAAGTGATTTAATGGTAAAGATTAAAGAAAAGTATCCCCAACAAAAGCTGATGGCTGATTGTTCAACCTTAGAAGAAATGAAAATGGCTGAACAAATTGGTTTTGATTATATTGGTACAACCTTGGTAGGTTATACTCAACAAAGTAAGAAAGATAAGATAGAAAGCAATGATTTTCAACTCATCCGTCAAGCGGTTGAAACAATCAACAAACCAATTATTGCTGAAGGTAATATTGATACTCCTGAAAAAGTAAGACACGTTTTAGAGCTTGGGGTATATAGTGTAGTAGTTGGTTCAGCTATCACTAGACCTCAATTAATTACAAAAAAATTTGTCGAAGCTATTCATAACCAATAGATTAATAGGGGGAAATAAAATGACAAAAAAAACAGCTAGAGAAATCAAAGGTATTATCTCAGCCCTCTTGGTACCCTTTGATTCAAAGGGCAAAGTTAACGAAGCAGGGCTACGTCAAGTAGTCCGTCATAATATTGATAATATGAAGGTAGCAGGGCTATATGTTGGAGGCTCAACTGGTGAAAATTTCTTATTAGATATGGCCATTAAAAAACAAATTTTTGAAATTGTTAAAGATGAAGTGAAAGACCAAGTGAAACTCATTGCACAAGTTGGTGGTCCCAATGTTTATGAAGCAATTGAACTCGGTAAATTTGCGACAGATTTGGATTATGACGCAATTTCAGCAGTAACTCCTTTTTATTATAAGTTTTCATTCGCTGAGGTTAAACAATATTATAAAGATATTACAGAAGCTGTTGATAATGACTTAATTATTTATTCAATCCCAGTTCTTACAGGTATTAATATGGGGATGGCAGAATTTAAGGAATTATTTGAATTAGACAATATTGTTGGTGTTAAGTTTACTGCTGCAGACTTTTTCTTATTAGAACGATTACGTAAAGCGTTTCCAGATGTACTAATCTATTCAGGTTTTGATGAGATGCTTTATCCAGCTGCTATCTATCATGTTGATGGAGCAATCGGATCGACATATAACGTAAATGGTTTGCGAGCTCGTGGCATTTTAGAAGCTGTCAATGAGGGCAACCATGAGAAAGCACTTAAGCTACAAAATGAGAGTAATGATTTAATTGAAGCAGTGCTAGCAAACGGTTTATATCCAACTCTTAAAAGTATTTTACAATTACAGGGTGCGAATAAAGGGGAGTTTTTAAGTCGTAAACCGATGGCTTCGATGACAGCCGACCAAAAAGAAGAAGCAGAACGAATTTTTAAAAATTATTTATAATTAATTAAAAAGACTTAGGTAATTAAAGAATATTTTATATAGCGTTATGCTTCACTAAGCATGTAAAATTGAAAAGGAGTTTAATAATGGCACAAGAAGGCTTTACAACAATCGATTTTATTATTTTAGTTATTTATTTAGTAGCTGTTTTGTTTGCAGGATTACTGTTTTCTAAGAAAGATATGATTGGTAAAGAGTTTTTCAAAGGAGATGGCTCAATCCCTTGGTATGTAACTTCGGTTTCTATTTTCGCAACCTTGTTAAGTCCGATTTCTTTCATGACTTTAGCAGGTAACTCCTATAAGGGAACTTGGCTATTGTGGTTTGCGCAATTAGGGATGATTATTGCAATTCCTTTTGCTATAAAATTTTTCCTGCCTATTTATGCCAGAATGGATATTGATACTGCTTATGATTATTTAGAGCAACGGTTTAACTCTAGACTTTTGCGAGCAATCGGTGCTATTTTGTTCATTATCTATCAAATTGGTCGTATGTCTATTATTATGTATCTACCCTCTGCTGCTTTAGCCACATTAACTGGAATCTCAGTCAATTGGCTAATTGTGGTAATGGGTGTAATTGCGATTATTTATTCTTATACTGGTGGGATTAAATCAGTTTTATGGACCGATTTTATTCAAGGATCTGTTTTGTTAGTAGGTGTTGCTGTGACTCTAGGCTTTTTAGTCAAGGACTTAGACGGCGGTTTCCAACCAATCATGAATTTGTTAGCTAAAGACAAATTTATTGCCCCTAACGAACCGATTTTTGATCCGAACCTTTTAAAATCTTCTATCTTTTTACTAGTTGTTGGCGCTGGCTTTAATACACTGTCATCTTATATTTCAAGTCAGGATATCGTGCAACGGTTCACTACCACTCAAGATATTAAAAAATTGAATAAAATGATGTTTACCAATGGTGTCTTATCTATTTTTATTGCGACTATGTTTTATCTTATTGGGACGGGATTATTCGCTTATTATCAATTACAAAATCCGAGTGATCCTGGCGCTTTAGTAGCTCAAGATCAAGTGTTTACTTACTATATAGCCTATCGTTTACCAGTTGGTATTACCGGTGTTCTTTTAGCAGCTATTTTTGCTGCCAGTCAATCAACTCTATCGACAGGTTTGAACTCTGTCGCTACCTCATGGACATTGGACATACAAGAGGTGATTTCTAAGAATTTAGATGACGCCAAACGAACTCAAATTGCGCGTTGGATTTCTTTAGGCGTTGGAATTTTCTCCATTATTATCTCAATTATTCTTGCACACTCTGATATTAAATCAGCCTATGAATGGTTTAATGGATTCATGGGACTCGTTTTAGGGGTTCTAGGTGGAGTCTTTATGCTAGGGGTATTCTCTAAAAAAGCTAACAAAATTGGTGCTTATGCTGCACTAATTGTTTCAAGTTTAGTAATGATTTTCATTAAATACGGTCTTCCTGCAGAAAAGGTAAGCATTTGGGTTTATTCGCTTATTTCAATTGGCGTATCTTTAATTGTCGGTTATCTTGTATCGATAATGGTTAAAGATGAGACATCGACTGCTCCAAAATTCACCACTGTCTATGATATTTCTGAGATTAAAGCGAATAATGACTGGTTGGTAAGACATTAATGAAACTTTATGATTTAAATCAAATAGATCAAATCAAGCGAGAAGCTATACTAAGAGTCATTAACTTTTAAAAGAAAATAATGACTTAAGTGATTGCCAGCTTGGCCCCATATGATTTCCGATGACTTTTATTTTAATATCTTAGAATAGGAGATTACGACAGATGACCATAGAGTTTGGCAAAGTTATCCTAGCTATTTTGATGTATTTGTTCCTATTAAAGGTCAGGAAAAAATTTGGCATAACTTTAATGGAAATGTTCAATGAAAAGATTATGTAGAAAAGGATGGCTGGCAAAAACCTCACGCTCAACCATTATCGGAATGAATCATTCAGCCTGGACAAATCTTAGTTTTTGATCGTGAAGATGTTCAAAATTGTTGAACAGATAGAAACAATTAAAAAAGCTGTTTTTAAGGGGAAATATGAAATGTGTAACATTTTAAGTAGGGAAAGGGCTAAGCGTCTTTTCCCTATTTTTAAGGTGGTAGGTAAGGAAAAAAATGAATAATTAGTAATAAGGCCATTAAATGATGACTACTCTAAAAATAGAATAAGATATATTATTTCTATCACTGTAATTTTGTATAAGAGGAAGTGAAAAAATGCATATACTAGCGATTGATATTGGCGGTACAACGATAAAAAGTGATGTTTATGATGAAAAGGGACATTCTTTTAATTATTTTAAAGAAGAGGAAACACCGATAGATTCCTTAAAAAAATCAAATCATATTATGGAATATGTTTTAAATTTAGTTGGTGAAACGATTAAAAGTCTTAAGCAAATCAACAAAAAGTTAGAGGGTGTTGCTATTTCTTCAGCAGGGGTAGTCGATCCTGAACAAGGAAAGATAGTTTATGCAGGTTATACAATTCCTGACTATGTAGGAACTGATTTTAAGCAAGCCATTAACCATCACTTTGATTTACCTTGTGTTGTTCTAAATGATGTCAATGCGGCAGCTTTTGCTGAATTTTCAATTGGAGCTTTTGCACGCAATAGTTCATTAGTTTGTTTGACTATTGGCACGGGTGTTGGCGGGGCTTTAATCCTTAATGGTCAATTGTATCATGGAGAAGGTTTTTCTGCCGGCGAAGTTGGTTACTTACCTGTTAATGGTAAAAGATTTCAAGATGTAGCATCGACGACTGCTATGTGCCAATACTTTGAACAGCTCACTGGAGAAAGTAATACTAATGGAAAAATAATTTTTGAAGCCTATAAAACTAATCATCCAGCCGCAATCGAAACAATTAACTGGTTTGCTGAAAACTTTTCAGAAGGATTACTTCCAATTATTTATTTGATAAATCCAGAGTACATCGTTTTAGGAGGCGGTATTATGAATCAACATAAAATATTGTTACCAATTATTTTAGAAAAATTGGCTGCAAAAATTGAAAATAATATTTTTCTGCCTAAAGCTATCCTAGCTGCAAAGTATAGTAATGAAGCTGGAAGAATTGGAGCTCTTTACTACTTTATTAAAAAGTATGGAGTTTGTTCTACAAATTAAAAACTAACTCAAAACTATTCTTATGAGTTGACCCCAAAAGTTCGAGTAAAAAACTAACTTTTGGGGGTACTTTTATGTCTAAAAATAGGCTTCTGAATTGAAA
>NZ_JBNUPL010000015.1:0-32724 GCF_050409445.1 Facklamia sp. P13055 | reverse complement strand
CCAAGCAAAATGGTTGGCAGAGGAAATGATGGAAGCCGTTCAAGAAGACCGAGCGCTTCACGGTAAAAAGCCTCTAAAAAATACCGAAAAGAAGCACTTAACAAAATCCCAAAAAATCAGTCCTAATGATCCGGAGGCAGGATGGTTCCATAAAGGAGATCATAAACAAGTCTTTGCCTATAACATTCAAACAGCCTGTGATCGTAATGGATGGGTGTTGGGTTACAGCGTTCACTCAGGAAATACTCACGATACGCAAGCATTTCCATCACTATTTGAAAAGATTATTCCTTTTAATCCCGCTTATATCATTGCGGATGCTGGGTATAAAACACCCACAATCGCCCAATTCCTATTAAAACAAGAAATTACACCGGTGTTTCCTTATACACGGCCAAGACGTAAACGGGAGAATAGAAACATTATCTATGACGAATACTATGATTGTTATTTAGATGAAAACGATGTGGTCTATCGCTATACAACTACCAATCGAAAAGGCTATCGAGAGTACAAAGCTTCGAGTCACGACCAGAAGAAATATCAAAATAATCGTGTGATTACCCGACATGTCTGGCAAGAAGCCCTTGAAACATGTGAAGATATAAGACATTCAGATGGCATGCGAGAGCTTTATAAAGAACGTAAGGAATCAGTAGAAAGATTATTTGGCACTGCCAAGGAGCATCATGGCTTTCGATAGACGCATTTAATTGGAAAAGCCTTGATGGAATTCAAAGCAGGGCTGACTTTTGCTTGTTTAAACATGAAGAAATTGGCAAACATATTGGAGATGAGAAGCTAAAAAGGCTTCGCTTTTTTTATTTTCATGTGATTTATAACTAAAATAAAGACAACCCCTTTATTTGAGTTTAACTCACAAAGGGTTTGTCTTCAGTCTGAAGCAGCGACAAAAAGGTCGCTGCTTTTTCACTATAAAACGTCGTAAAGGTCGATTAAAGCACGCGCAGTATCCAGCGAAGAATAATTAATGATCTGATATTCAAAATTTTTATTTTTAAGTGTGTAGTGTTGATCATAGTATGAAAGGATGAGATCTTTAATGACGGATGCATAGTCACCTTGATTAAGGGATTCTATATGCATAGCCTTGCGTTGCGGGTTCATCTTATCCATTCTGTTCAAGCTTTCTTTAATCTCTGCTAAATTTTTTTGATCAGAAGCATTAATATATTCATCTTCGATTCGTTCAATTCGTAAATCTATTGGTGAATCAATGTAGACTTGATGGGGGGATTGTTTATATGCTTGATAAAGGGTGTGGGGGGTGTGCACCTTACCAATGCTAGCACTTTCTCCTTCAATAAAAACAATGCCTGGTTGGAATGATTCAAGTTTGTTAATTAGGGCTGCCTCGTAATTAGCTTGGCTAGGTTGTTGACCCAATCCAATCTGACCAAAATGCGACCCTCTATGATTCGCTAAACCTTCTAAGTCTAATACTTGGCCACCCATTGCTTCGATGTGTTTTAAAATCAAGGTTTTGCCCGTTCCAGTCATACCGTCTAAAGATACGAATTGAAAGTGATGAGGTAGTACTTCGAGTTGATCTAATACACGTTGGCGATAAGCTTGGTACCCTCCAGCTAATTGATAGACAGTCAAACCGAGTCCATCTAATAAACCAACAATTGAAGAAGAGCGAAAGCCACCACTTTTACAATAGAAAATTAATGTATGGCCATGACTAGCTGTTATAATATGTTGAAAAAAGGTCGGTAAAATACCACTCATAAAATTAATACCAACTTGTTTAGCCTGGTCAATCTGTCCTTGGCTATAAAGTGTTCCAACCTCATGGCGGGTTGAATCATCCATAACAGGAAGATTGATAGCATTTGGAAGGTGGCCTTGAGCAAATTCCTTAGGACTTCTGACATCTATCCAAAGTGGGTTTAATAAAGATTTTGATTGTTGATAAGAAATTAAATATTTCAAAAGATCACCTTCCTTTAGTTACTAAATAGATAAGTTCAATATTAAATTTTACATCTAATCACTATAAAATGAAAGATTAGATTATTTTTCTTGAAGAAAGACTGTCAACCCCAAGCGATTATGTCCCGAAATTTTGATTAATTTGGGTACAAGTAAGAATTGATCGAAAGTCCTACCGGGCTTTGCTTGGTTGCCTCTTCTTGTCTTCATTTTATATAAATACGGTTGATAGGAAGCTGCTTTCTACGGATGAGACAGAGGTGGGATAGAAGGTTTAGCTTGTTCAATTATCGCTTGCTCTTATAGATTTTCACTGACCGACTTATGCCGATGAATTTCTTCCAATGCATAGAGTTGATCTTTGTAAGAGGCAAACAATTCTTGTTTACGGCTTTCAATCACCAACACTTTTGTCTTTTTATTCAAATAGACGGGCTTAGCTTGCTGATCAATGAGACGATAACGATGCTTTTGATACTGAATGGCATGCTTAGCTTGAATACGACACCAATTAAAGCGTGCGAGAATAGGATCTAAATTCATACCCTTAGCTAGTCTTTCAAAGGCGGTTATGCTAGGCTTAATTGAGAGGGCAATTTGATTATTAAACGTCTCTAAATGGATGGGAGATAGCAATTGGCTTCTTGAATGGTTTGGATATTTGCAAGCTTCATCTCATTGAAAAGACGGTCTTGAAACATACCGAAGAGTCGCTCAATAGGTCCTTTGGTTTGCAGAATTGAAGTGGAACTTAATTGAATACCATGCGTCTGACACGCATATCCAAATTGAGTGGAGGCCTTTTGTTCGATAGCTTCGGACAAAGAGGCCTCTTTGCGTTGTGTCCCTCTTTGATCAAAAATCGATCGATTATCTGTCAAAATTTCATAAGGTATGCCATATTTTGTAAGAAATTGTTGAGTAACTTCAGAATAGCCATTGAGGGTTTCTTGCGTATCAAACGAAGCTCCAACACCCCTTCCCATCGCGTCATCAATAGTAGTGTGAAGATGATAATAGGAAGTATCTCCTTCAAACCACTGGTGTTGTGAAGCATCCATTTGAAGGGGATCGCCAGCATATTTTTTACGTGGACATACCAGGTGAGCCTTTTCAGGAGAAAGAGTAATTACCGTTTGAGAGAGCGCCTTATCCCGTTGAGAGAGTGTTCCTTTGGCTTCAATTTTTTGTTCGAGAGCTTGTCTTGGCTGACGACGTGTTTGTCTTCGCGCTTTAGGAGACACTGTCTGATGTTTTTCATGATATTTGGAAGAGTCGATTCGAAAATTTGAATCTGTTCACACGCCTTTAATTTTTCACAGAAGTGTTTAAAATTGAACCCTTCATAGACAGTTTGGTACAAATGGATAATCTTTTTTCAATTGTTTGACTTATTTTATTAATTGGGGAGTGATTAACATTTCCATGTTGAAAGCCTAATTTAACATAGGTTTTATAGACAGTTAATCGTCGTTTATTGAGCGACGCGATAAACCGAGCTCCACTTGGTCTTTGGCTTTTGATTTTCGGCCCTGTGCAACCGATTGAATGACAGCATATTTTCTTTGCTCGAACATTGTTAATCAAACTTTCATCTAACTACCCTTGAAAGAAGTATAACTCAGAAGTGGGACATTTTGATTTGTGTTCTCTTGAGACATTATCATTTACGTTTAACACAAAGAGTCGATTATTTTTAATAAAGTCTTGATTTTTTTGAATGGTCGGGCTATAATAAAGAAAAATTTTATTAGTCTTTAACCGTGTACGAGATACATGAAAGATTTATTTGAATAGTTCATTGGAGAAGCTCTCTCTAATGGGATATCCTTTTATGTGCGCAAGAGGTCAGTAACGGTTTTTCGTTACTGACCTCTTTTTTGGTTAAAACTAAGCGAATTCAACTTATGAAAGGAAGTATGAAATGACGCTTACGACCCAAATTGCCAATCAACATTTTAAATCCTGTTTAATGAATGCCGCCGGGGTTCATTGCCAAACAAGAGAAGAGCTAAATGAAATTTTAGACTCTCAAGCTGCTACTTTTGTTACCAAAACAGCTACTAGTCAAGCGAGAAAGGGCAATCCTGAGCCACGCTATGTGGGGAATCTTCACGGTTCAATCAATTCTATGGGCTTACCGAATTTAGGGATTGATTATTATCTAGACTATCTTTCTGAGTTAGATCGTTCAGATCTTTTCTTGTCGGTAACGGGCCTTTCTAAAGAGGAAATCTACCAAGTTTTGCATAAAGTACAAGATGCTTCATTCAATGGCTTGATCGAATTAAACCTGTCCTGCCCAAATGTAGTCGGCAAACCCCAGACAGCCTATGATTTTGAACTCATGCACGAGATTTTGACAGAAGTGTTTAGTTTTGTAAACAAACCACTAGGAGTAAAATTACCTCCTTATTTTGATCTGGTTCACTTTGATCAAGTGGCCGCAATCTTGAATCAATTTCCGCTTTCTTTTGTCAATTCAGTCAATTCAATCGGTAATGGTTTGTGGATTCAAGATCAAACTGTTGCAATCAAACCAAAGCAAGGCTTTGGAGGGATTGGAGGAGCCGCAATTAAAGCAACGGCTCTGGCTAATGTACATGCCTTCTACCAGCGTCTAAATGACTCCATAGCCATTATTGGGACAGGGGGCGTTGCAAGTGGGCGTGATGCTTTTGAACACATTCTTTGTGGAGCTTCAATGGTTCAAGTAGGAACAGCTTTGATGGAAGAAGGACCACAAATTTTTGAGCGATTGAATCAAGAATTAAAGGCTGAAATGGCATCTTATGGCTATCAAAAAATAGAAGATTACCGCGGTAAATTACAGTACATGGAGGGATAAAATAATGAGTAATCACAACTTAGTTTTTAAGCATTTTGAATCAACCAAGAAACTAAATTCAGGAATGGTAATGAAACTAATTCATCGAGCCATCGAATTTAAAAACCTTGATCGCTCACTATTACCACAGTATCCAGGACACTTTGTTTGTAATGTTTTTTTGGAAAATTCGACAAGAACGCACCTTTCTTTTGAAATGGCTGAGAAAAAGTTAGGTATGCCGGTTATTGCTTTTGATGCTAAAACATCTTCACTTTCCAAAGGAGAAACCCTCTTAGACACTTTAATTACACTTGAATCTTTAGGGGTAGATACAGTTGTGGTACGTACTCGCGAAGAAAATTACTTCGAGCCGTTGATGAAATCACCGCACTTGAATTTGTCAATTATTAATGGTGGGGATGGGGCCTCTCAGCATCCTACACAGTGTATGCTCGACTTGATGACCATTTATGAAAAATTCCAACGTTTTATTGGTTTGAAAATAGCAATCGTAGGAGACCTCAGTCACTCTCGTGTTGCTCATTCTAACGCTGAAATTTTATCTCGTTTAGGAGCTGAACTATATTTTTCAGGACCAGAAGAGTGGTATGATGAAACCTTTGATCATTTCGGAAGCTATCTACCCATTGATGAATTGATTGGAGAAGTCGATGTCTTAATGCTCTTAAGAGTTCAATTAGAACGCCATGACCAGCCAGATAGTTTCGAAGCGGAAACCTATCATCGTTTATACGGTTTAAATACCGAAAGAGCCAGTCGCATGCAAGACCATGCAATTATTATGCACCCTGCACCGGTCAATCGAGGGGTAGAAATTGCTGATGAATTAGTCATGTCAGAAAGATCTGTAATAGCTGAACAAATGAAAAATGGTGTATTTATGCGTATGTCAATTATTGAAGCAGTTATGAACGGAAAGTAGGGGGGAAAAGATGTTATTAATTAAGAATGTGCGAATGCTAAATCGTCAAGGTGGATTTCAAGCAGTAGAGCTTTTAATTAAAGACCAAAAGATTAACGCGATTGGTCTAGATCTGTTGAATGAATTATCTCATGAAGAGCTTAAAATTTTTGATGGTCAAAACGGTTTAATTACTCCGGGGCTAATTGATTTGCATGTTCATTTTCGTCAGCCTGGTTTCGAAGGAAAAGAAACCATTGAAACCGGCTCAAAAGCAGCGGCTCGAGGCGGTTATACACAAGTTTGTGCAATGCCAAATCTAAATCCAGTTCCAGATAATCTAGCAGATTTTACAGCTTTGATGCAATTAAACGAGCAAGAAGCTTGCATCAAAGTACATCAGTATGCACCGATTTCACTAGAAATTACTTCCGAAAAAGAATTGGTTGATTTTCCTGCTTTAACACAAGCAGGAGCTGTTGCCTTTACCAATGATGGCAAGGGCGTTCAAACAGCTGGTTTAATGCTTCAAGCTATGCAAATGGCTGAGCAATTAGACCGACCAATTGTGGCCCATACTGAAGATAATTCTTTGCTTTTTGGAGGGGTCATGCATAAGGGGAAGGTAAGTGAAAAGTTAGGTTTACCAGGAATATACTCTGCGACTGAATCCAGTCAGATTGCCAGAGATTGTATTTTGGCTAAAGAGGCAAACTGCCACTACCATGTCTGTCACGTTTCAACTAAAGAAAGTGTAGCGGTTATTCGCGCTGCCAAAGCTGAGGGCGTAAAAGTAACTTGTGAAGTTTGTCCCCACCATCTTCTCTTGTGTGATGAAGATATTCCAACTGATGATGGCAATTGGAAGATGAATCCACCATTAAGAAGTCGCGCGGATCAAGCAGCCTTAATTCAAGGTCTACTAGATGGAACGATTGATTGTATAGCAACCGACCACGCTCCGCACATGGCAGAAGAAAAGAATCAGAGTATGCTTAAAGCACCTTTTGGTATTGTGGGATCAGAAACTGCTTTCGCTTTGCTGTATACTTATCTTGTTGAACGAGGAATTTGTAGTTTAGAACAGTTAATCAATTGGATGGCATGGGAACCAGCTAAAATCTTTAATATACCAGCTTCCGATCTTACTGTGGGGTCTATTGCTGACCTAGCTATTTTCGACATTGACCATGAATATCCAATCGATCCAAAGGAATTTGCTTCTAAATCGACCAATACACCCTTTGTAGGTTGGCAAGTTAAAGGTAAAACCTTAGCAACTATTTATCAGGGCCATCTTGTTTATCAGGCGTAAGAATATCTCATGAATTTTTGCTAGAGGCTAATGGCTATTCTTTAGAATGGAAATAAAATAAAGACAGGCTCTTTTGTTTGTGCTAAACTGAACATGAAGTTTTTAATAAATAGAGGAGTTTTATCAGTGAAATCAATAGATAGTTTGACCCTAGACGATCTAATCGAATGGCTAGCTCAAAGAGGAGAAAAGCCATACCGGGCAGATCAAATCTGGCAATGGCTTTACCGTCACCATGTGGCGTCCTACGAAGAGATGACTAATATCCCCAAAAAGATTTTAGAACCTTTATCCGAGGAATTTATTTTTTCTCCCTTAAGGGCAAAAATTGTACAGAAAGCCCAAGATAAAACCACTAAATTTTTGTTTGAATTACAAGATAAATCAATGATTGAGACGGTTTTAATGTATCATCATTATGGTATTTCAGTGTGTGTCACAACGCAAATTGGCTGTAATATTGGCTGTAAGTTCTGTGCTTCGGGTTTGATACCCAAAGTAAGAGATCTAGAAACAGGTGAGATAGTCGCTCAAATCATGTACGTTCAACGACACTTGGACCAATTAGGTCAAGGAGAAAAGGTTTCGCATATTGTGGTTATGGGTATAGGTGAGCCTTTTGATAACTATGATAACGTGATGAAATTCTTAAGAATTGTGAATTCAGATAAGGGACTAGCTATTGGGGCACGTCATATTACTGTCTCAACTTCTGGCTTAGCACCAAAAATTCGTGAATTTGCTGATGAAGGGTTACAAGTCAATCTAGCAGTTTCCCTCCATGCCCCTAACAATGAGACTCGTTCTTCGATTATGAAGATTAACCGAGAATATCCCATTGAAGAATTATTTGATGCTATTTATGAATATATTGAAAAAACCAATCGCCGGGTAACTTTCGAATACATTATGATTGATGGTGTCAATGATACACCTCAACATGCTAAAGAATTGGCAAATCTGTTGAAACCGATGCTGAAATTAGCTTATGTTAATTTGATTCCTTATAATCCGGTTGCAGAAAATTCTTTCCGGCGTTCTAAGGCTGAAAATATTGCGCAATTCTTTGATATTTTAATGAAAAACAAGGTTAATTGTGTTGTTCGTAAAGAACACGGAACAGAAATCGAAGCGGCTTGTGGGCAGTTACGGTCTCAATACGAACGTCAAAGAAGAGCTAAAACTGCTAAAAAGACTAAAGAAGAAATCCGTCAATTTTCACAAGCACGTAAAGCTGCAAAGGCAAATGAGTCTAATAATCAATGATAAAGTAATCTTAAAGCGATTAAAATAAGCCCTCAAAAACGAAGATCTTTGGTCGTGTTTTTAAGGGCTTTTACTTTTAATATTAAAAGTTCCGGAGATGTCTATCACATTCTTAAGAAAGTATGATATAATTTCCTAGATAGTCCATATAAAGGAGGGCAACTATGTATAACGCTTTAATGATTTCATTAATTGTAGTATCTATTTTGATTATTTTATTAGTTATTATGCAACCATCTAAGAGTAATGCTGCTTCAACTTTAACAGGTGGAGGAGACGATGGCTCTGTTAAATCAAAAGCACGTGGCTTTGAAGCCTTTTTAATTCGTGCTACAACCGTTTTAGGCGTGCTGTTCTTTGTCATTGCCTTAGCTTTAGCTTACTTATCGGCTAAATAATCGTTAAAGATTTTGAATAGACGCACATGTCGGCTCATTAGGCCACATGTGCGTATTTATTTAGAAACAGAGGAATTTCTTTAGTTTCCAACAAGGTTTAGATACAATGATAATAAGAGGTTAGGAGTGAAAAGTGTGATGAATGTTCCATTTGATAAGGCGGTTTATTTAGAAGGTCAAGATAAGAAGGTAGGGATCCTACTCTTCCACGCTTATACGGGATCAACACGTGATATGAACCTATTAGGAAGGCTATTGAATCGCCAAGGCTATAACGTATTAGTGCCACAATTTAGTGGTCATGATACACAAGACATCAAATCAGTTTTGGATTTTTCTCCAAATATTTGGCGTCAAGAAGCCAATGATGCTTATCATTGGATGCTAGGACAAAAATTTGAGCACCTTTTAGTCTTTGGTCTTTCATTAGGTGGAGTTATGGCTACAGATATTATTTCTCAGAAATATTTTCAAGGAAGTGGTGGAGGAATCTTTAATGCGCCGGTTATGACTGAGGAACCGATCAATATTTCCAACTCATTTATGCATTTAGGTAAATTTTTGGCCAGTCAACGACATGATACAGAGACATTTATGGAAGAGTTTGATGATATATTGGCAGGCCATTGGCAACAAATGAAAGAATTAGAAGAAATTAAAGAAGAAATCGCTTCACAGTTGGTGAATGTTAAGGTGCCTTTTTATATCGCTCAATCAGGCCAAGATGAATTAATTGAGCCAGATGATTCTTATTTATTACAAGATCATTTGGTAAATGCACGCATTGATTTTCATTATTTCCCACATAATACACATTCCATTCCTACAAACCGTGATCGTAAGGCTTTTGAAAAATCAGTTTTAGATTTCATCAAGCAAGTGACCCAACCCTTTTAGGGTGAGAGAGGAGAATAAATTTGAGTTTATCTAGACTAGAAAAAGACATTATTGTTTTTTTACAAGGGAATAAAGAGGATTCCTTTTCGGTGGAACAGCTTTCCCAACATTTTAATTATCGCGGAACCAAAAATTATAAAAAATTAATTAAAGCTTTAGCCTTTTTGGAAAGAATTGGCGAAATTCAATTAACATCTGAGGGCCATTTTAAAGCTTTTTCTTCAAACGAAGAAGTTATAGGAGTATACAGAGCGAATGAAAAAGGCTTTGGCTTTGTATCTCATGAAGAAGGTGAAAGTGATTTCTTCGTGCCTAGAGGTAAAAACGGAGGAGCCATGGAAGGAGACACAGTCCGTGTTCGAATCGTTAAACATGTTAATCCTACAACAGGCAAAGGTTCGGAAGCTCAAGTGCTTGAAGTAATAGACCGTAAAGTTAGTCAGTTAGTTGGCGAGTTTTATGGTTTTAATCAAGAAGAACGTGAAACCACAGGCTATGTAGGATACATTAAGCCTCAAGGCGAATTTCCAGATGAGACTAAAATTTTCATTCGTCCAGATGGTATTCATCCAGCTAATCACACTATTTGTATTGTAGAAATCGCTGAATACCCAGATAGCCATAAGCCCAATGAAATGGTAGGCCTTGTGACTAAAGAAATTGGCCATAAAGACGCTCCAGGTGTTGATATACTAGCCGTTCTCTTCCAATTTGGTATTCCGCACGAATTTCCAAAAGAGGTGGTCAAAGAATCTGAAGCCGTAGAGCAAACAATTAAATCTGAAGAAATCCAAGGACGTAAGGATTTACGTGATCAATTAATCATTACAATTGATGGAGCAGATGCCAAGGATTTAGATGATGCCATCAGTTTAGAAAAAATTTCGGATAAAGAGTACCAATTAGGTGTCCATATTGCCGATGTATCGCATTATGTAAGACCAGGCACTGCTATTGATCGCGAAGCTTATGAGCGAGGAACATCTGTTTATTTGACAGATCGCGTGGTCCCTATGTTACCGCAAAGATTGTCTAACGGTATTTGTTCTTTGAATCCTCATGAGGATCGCTTAAGTCTAACTTGTGAGATGGTGATTAATAATCAAGGGCAAGTAATTAAGCATCGCATTTTCAAATCAGTCATTCATTCATCCTATCGGATGACCTATTCAGATGTGAATGCTATTTTAGATGGTGATCCAACTTTAAGACAAGATTATCAAGAAATTGTTCCTATGTTGGAGGACATGGCTGAGTTACATGATATTCTCTATCAGATGCGTCGACATAGAGGAGCACTCGATTTTGATGCGCCTGAAGCCAAGATTTTGGTAGACGAAAAAGGACACCCGACAGAGATTGTTTTACGTGAGAGGTTTACTAGTGAACGCTTAATTGAATCCTTTATGCTAGCTGCTAATGAAACGGTGGCCAAAGATTATTTAGCTAAGCAGCTACCCTTTATCTATCGAATTCATGAGCAGCCAGACTCTAATAAAATAGACCGTTTTGCGGAATTCATCTCAAGTTTTGGGGTCATTCTTAGGGGAAATACTGAAGATATGGCACCGAGGGCCTTGCAAGAGGCGCTTAAACAGGTCAAGGGTGAAGATTACGAACAAGCTGTTTCAACTATGATGCTAAGGTCGATGCAACAAGCCAAGTATTCAGATGAAGCAGCAGGTCACTTTGGTTTAGCAGCAGAAGACTATACACATTTCACTTCGCCAATACGCCGTTATCCTGATTTGATTGTTCACCGTCTAATTAGTCAATATTTATTAGGCAATCCTTCAAATAAGGAGATTTCTAAGTTAGAAGATCAACTGCCAGCTATAGCGACTCATGCTTCTAAAATGGAGCGCCGGGCGGTTGATGCAGAAAGAGAAACTGATGCTCTCAAGAAGGCTGAGTATATGATGGATAAAGTTGGAGAAAGTTTCTGGGGAACTATTTCATCGGTTACCTCTTTTGGAATTTTTGTAGCGCTTCCCAATACGGTAGAAGGACTTGTCTCTATTCAAAATTTAGATGATGACTATTATCATTTTAATCCAGAACACATGCTGTTGATTGGTGAGCGGACACATAAAATCTTTAGAATCGGGCAAAGGGTTAAAATAGAGGTTGGTAATGTCAGTATCGAAGATCGACAAATTGATTTTAAGCTAATTGAAGCAGAAGCAGTAGAAGGTATCGATCCAAAAATCATTCAATCTTCAACAAAAAATAAGAAAAAGAATAAATCGAACAGACAAAACAAATCAAATAAAGCGAATCCTAAAATGGGTAAAAATTTAGCAGGTAAAAAAATTTCTGCTAAGGGAAACTTTAAGAAAGCAAAAAGAACTAAGAAAAAGAAATACTAGGAGTCCATCAGATGCTAGTAGGTGATGTAAAATAGACTCCTAGCACTAGCAAGGAGATTTTATGGCAAATAATAAAGCAGTACACGATAAACCACTGGCCCAAAATCGAAAGGCCAGACATGATTATGAGATTATTGATACTTATGAAGCGGGTTTAGTCCTCAAAGGAACAGAAATTAAATCCATTCGAGCAGGAAAAATAAATATTCAAGATGGCTTTATTTCAATCTATGGGGGCCAAGCCTGGGTAAAGAATGTTCATATAAGTCCTTATGACCATGGTAATTTATTTAATCATGATCCTTTAAGAGATCGAAAGTTATTATTACACCATAAGGAAATAG
Organism: Facklamia sp. P13055; assembly: GCF_050409445.1. NCBI lineage: Bacteria > Bacillati > Bacillota > Bacilli > Lactobacillales > Aerococcaceae > Facklamia > Facklamia sp. P13055. The sequence continues at coordinate 20,424 of NZ_JBNUPL010000015.1, read as the reverse complement.
TGGATATGGACCAAGCAACGCGTCAGAAGGGAATGACCATTGTTCCCCTAAAGGTTTATTTAGTTAGGGGTCGAGCTAAGCTATTAATAGGAGTTGCACGTGGTAAACATCACTATGATAAGCGACAGGCGCTCAAAGAACAACAAGCTAAGCGAGATATTGATCGGGCTCTCAAAGTAAGATAAATTAAAACAGCAAGCACTCTGGAGGATTTGAGAATGCTTGCTGTTTCTTCGTTAACTGGCCTTAGAATCCTGATAAAGATTCCCATGCCATTGGAGGAGGTAATTTAGTTGAGGTAAGTCTTGTTTCTTTTCGAATGACTCACCAGAAGAAAGCCTTGAGTCGAAAATTAATTCGTCCCTAGAACTTAAAACCTTACTTGTTCCTGAATTAAATTCAATCTGAAACTCTTTTTCAATGGTTCCTACCCATTGCGATTCTTTTTGTTTAGTAAGTTGTTTGTTTAGCCGATAGCCTTGCGAACTGAGGAATATTTGACTAGCATCGAAAGAGCTTTCCTTAGAAGAATTAGGAAAAAGAGTCACTTGGCCATTAGCTAACCATTCGCCATCAGCTTCTATTATTGAAAAGCTTGACTCAAAATTGGATGGATATTCTATAAAAATAAGCGTTTTATAGAGTAAAAGTAAAGACTCAATGTCTAAAGTATCAACTTCGATTAAGTTGACTGTTTGAATTAAGGAATCACTTGTAAACAGGCCCAAGTCATTTAAGCTTTCTTTTTGTAGAAGTTGGCATTCTCTTTGAATAGATTCTTCTATGCTTTTTGTCCATTGGTCTTGGAGAACAGGACGCAGGTTAAAATCTGTTAAAAGAGTTTGAATTTGTAATTGGTAATAATTATTTGACTGGTGGATTCTTTGTCTTTGGAGAGCATTAAGTTGAATGACTCCTAAGTATATAACTTGGCTTAACATCATAAAACATAATACCATTGGTAGGATAAGCCCTTTTTTATGTTTCATCAAAATCTTCCGTTCTTATGTAATCAGTATGAAAGGTATGTGAGAAGATTTGACCATTGGTTAGCTCCACGGAGATTGTTATAAAAGGTTTTTCGGAATTTAGATGCCAAGATTTTACTTGAAAGAGGTAAGGGTGATGTCCGGGTCTGCGATAAATCTTTTGATTTCTTAAAATGACTGAGCTCTGTTCATAGTAATCCTCTTTGAGACAAAGATTTATTTCTTGTTCAGAGACACCCATAATTAAAAAATGATCAAATTCACTTTCCATCATCAGTGTGAAGTGCTGCCAATCTAGCGAACGATCTTGCCGCATATTTTCATCTAATTTGCGGTAATGTGAAACACTTATCATGAGAGTGTTCATTATTAAAGCAACAATAGAGAGTGTAATAAGGCACTCAATTAAAGTGAAGGCCCATTTTGACTGTTTATAAGGTTTGAATAGCTTGAATTTCAATCTGATAGGCACTCCCTCTCTTAAACTCTATTTGACAGGAATTAGTGTCGCATGAAAAATCATCAACCTCGACTGAAAATAATAATTGGTAACTTTCCATTGTAGATTGAATAAGTGTCTCTTTTTTTATTGAATCTAAATCAGAAAGTTGAATGTCCGCCAGTTGATAAAATAATTGCCATTCATTATTTTCTGATTTTAATTGTTTAAAAGTCCTTAATTCTTGGTTAAAACTGGGTAAATAAAAGCTCAAAATCCAAGACAAGATCAATAAACCTACTAATGCTTCAATTAGACTACTTCCCTTTTTGCTCCTTAAAAACAAATTGACCACTTCCTAGTTGAAAAACAAGCTCAAAATTATCGCCTTCTGCATTTTCAAAGTAAACAGTTTCAAAATCATTAATACGACCACTACTTAAGTAATAAAAAGAAAAAGAATTAAGTAAATTTAAATGTTTAGGGAGTTTGAGTTGACTAAAATTTTTGCGGGATTCTACTTGCCAGAAGTAGACTACTCCTCTTTTACTAAAGACAATCTGAACTGGATCTTGATCAATAATTGCTTTATCTTGAGCTAAATGTAGCTGACTCTTCAGTTGGTCTTTAAAAACTTTTGTCTGATAATCAGCTTTTAATTGTTGATAGGGTAAAGCAATTAGCAAAATCATCAATATACTAAAAATTGAAAGTACGCACAAAGCTTCGATTAGGGTAAAGGCTGATTGATTTTTTGATTTCATTAAGGGGTCAGTATTTGACTGAGGACTTCAGCTTCAATTCTCTCAGTCGCTTCGTCTGCTTGCTTTTGAGTGAGGTAACCTTCAGCAACCAAAGTTTCTAAGCTTAAAGGCTCTTGGGTATCCTCTACTAGATAATAGGCATCCGCTTGAGTTTCAACAATCTCTGTGATATTTTCAACTGCTTGTTGGTCAATACGATCTTTTTGGCCAGAAACATTGGGAATAATAATAGCCATTAATAGTGAAACAATAATAAGAACAATTAGCATTTCGATAAGTGTGAACGCTCTTTTAGACTTTAATATTTGACAAGACTTGACTTTTCTGATGGTTCTTTCTTTCATAATAGCTCCTTTTCATATCTCCATGGTTAACATCGGCAACATTAGAACAAGGTACATGGCCATTACAATAATAGCGATAATTAAAAACAGTATGGGTTGCACTAAAGTGAGCTTCTTATTAAGATCTTCGATCACCTCCTCAAATATTTTTTTAGCATAAAGCTTACATTTTTGACCGGTCTGACTGGTTAGTTCACCCTGATATATGACTAAACTAAGTGTTTTAGTGAAAATACCCATGTTTTCTAATGAATCGCTCAACTCGCTCCCAGCCAAAAATTGTTGCTGCAGATAATCAGCTATTTCACTGATTAAGGGATCAATGGGATATGAGATTAAAAGATCTAGTGTCTCTTGCATGGAAAAGCCAGCTGCGTAAAAATATGAAAGTTCATCAGCTAGACGATAGGATACATATTTCCTAATTAGCTTTCCAAAGAGAGGTATCTTAACTAAGTGTTGAAATCTGTTAATAACAGGGAGTCTTAATAAATAAAAATCAATAGCTAAGTAAATAATTAAAATGACTGCTAAAAAGCTGATGCTAATTTGTGGAAGAAAGGTAAAGAGAATGAGTAAATAACGAGCTAATAAATGAGTTTTTAAAATTTCTTGATCGATGAAGGATAAAATATGTGGAAGCATCCAATGTCTCATTGCAAACAATAAGCAGGAGAGAAAAAGCATTAAAAAACAGGGATAGATAAGTGTTTTTATTAATTTTTTTTGATAGCTTCTAATCTTTTTTAAATGGTTTACAATTTCAAAAAGCGCTTGAATAAATCGGCCTTGTCTTTGAGCAAAAAATAATTGAGCGGCAATTCGGTTTGAATACCCATAGTTTAAAAGAACTTGATCAAAGCTTTGTCCTACATTTAATTTTTCCAGCATTTGATTAATAATTAAAATTCTTTTAGGTAATAGTATTTTCATAAATTGCAGACTTTGATAAATTGAGAAACCTTCATCAAGCATTTCAGCTAAAACCTGTAAAAAATATATTTTTTCCTCTTGATTAAAGAGCAATTTTTCTTTATTAAAGAACTTCAAAGTGTTCATACTCTTTTTTAGTGATGTATCCATAGGCCCATGCCTTTCTTAGTTGGTGATTAAGGGGCGAGAAGTTTAAAGGTAAATTAAAATGATTCAAATATTCTTTCAATTGTTGGCCATCTAATATTTCGAACAAAGCGGCTCGGTGAAATTTTTTAGGAATATGATTGCAGGATACTTGAACACTACTTTTACAAAAAGGACAAAAGCGAGGCACTAGTCTTTGTGAGATGACACCAATGAGAGATTGTTTTAATTGTTGCTCACTAATGGTTAACTCTTTAAGACGCGCAATCACTCCGAAAGTATCTTTAGCATGGATCGTTGCAATCATCAAATGCCCGGTTAATGCACCTCTTAAAGTCATACGCGCCGTCTCCTCATCCCGAATTTCTCCAATAAAAAGAATATCGGGATGATGTCTGAGTGATGATTTAATCAGTAGGTCATAAGAAATACCTATTTTTTCATTTACCTGCGTTTGTAAAAAAGAAGCTTCTTTGATTTCTACAGGGTCCTCCATAGTAATAATTTGTAACTTTTCTTCATTCATTCTTTCTCTTAAAAGTTGATAGATCGTCGTGGTTTTACCTGAATTGACTGGGCCAGAAATTAAAATCATCCCTGATTTTCTTCTAATTAATTTCCGAATGCGGTCAATTTGATTGGGAAAGTAGCTGTTGATTTGTTGAAAATTATGAATTTTACTAAAAATCACTCGAACCACTAAGGACTCTATGAGGTTGACGTTAGTAATAGTGGACAATCTTAATTCAATCGTTTGTTCTTCTGAGATCTTAAACGGACAAGCACCTGATTGGGGCCGTCTTTTTTCACCGACATCCATATTGGCTAAAAATTTATAATGAGCGATTATTTTTCTTCCTAGACTTAAAGGGACATTTTTGTGGAAGTGGAGTTGACCATTGACTCGAAAGAAGATTTGATAGTTATCAATTATTGGCATGAAATGAATATCGGAAGCCAACAAACTGATGGCCTCGTTAATCAATGATTTAGAAAGTTCTTCGATCATCAACTCACCCTTTTGATTAGTCTAATGATAAATACAAGATAAAGGTTAAAAGGGTGCTTATATTTTTTCTCAAATAAGCGTCTCAGTGTCTAACTATACCTATATATGAAAGTATGATAGAATAAATTGACAACGAGTGTTTAGCTCACCCACCAGTTGAAATAAAAAATAATAAAGGAGTTTTATTACATGATTTTTAAAGTAATGTACCAAGAAAGTAAAGATCAAGTTCCAACAAGAGAAAGGACACTTTCCCTTTATCTTGAAGCAGAAAATCGCGTAGAAGCGATTGAAAAAGTGACTCAAAATACATCTTACAACATCCAATATGTCCAAGCCTTAGATGAGGCGCATTTGGCATATGAAAAAGAACAAGCAGGCTTTAAGTTGGTGGAGTTCTAAGATGTCAGTAAATATTAAAAATAATGAAGTAGGCGTATTTGCCTTAGGCGGTTTAAATGAAGTTGGTAAGAATATGTATGGCGTCCAATTTCAAGATGAAATTATCATTATGGATTCTGGTGTGATGTTCCCAGAAGACGAATTGTTAGGTATTGACTATGTCATTCCTGATTATCAATACCTATTACAAAATCGTAATAAGATTAAGGGAGTTATTATCTCTCACGGTCACGAAGACCATATAGGTGGAATTCCATTCTTATTGAAAGAGATAAACGTGCCTATCTATGCTGGCAAGTTAGCCTCAGCTTTAATTCGTAATAAATTACAAGAACGTGGACTGTTGCGTGATGCAGAAATTCATGAAATTGATGAAGATTCTGTGATCCGTTTCCGTAAAACAAGCGTTAGTTTTTATCTAACAACTCACTCCATTCCAGAAGCATATGGTGTGGTAGTTAAAACACCTCCTGGAAATATTGTCTTTACAGGAGATTATAAGTTCGATTTCACACCGGTAGGCAAACCAGCCGACTTACATAAGATGGCACGAATTGGTGAAGAAGGAGTCCTATTATTACTAGGTGATTCAACAAATGCCGAAGTACCAACCTTTACTAATTCAGAAAAAATTGTCGGCCGTTCGATTCGCAACATTATCCAAAAAGAAGAAGGACGCGTTATTTTCGCTACTTTCGCATCCAATGTGTCTCGATTGCAACAAGTCGTAATGACAGCCTATGAGACAGGTCGTAAGATAATTGTTTTCGGTCGTTCGATGGAATCTTCCATTAAGACAGCTAGAGAATTAGGTTATGTGGATGACAAAGGGGCAGATATTTTCATTGAACCAAGAGATATTAATAAATATCCTGCTAATAAGATTTTAATTCTATGTACTGGTTCACAAGGGGAGCCAATGGCAGCTTTAAGCCGTATCGCTAATGGTACGCACCGACAAATTTCGCTTCAACCTAATGATACCGTTATTTTCTCTTCTTCACCTATTCCAGGAAATACTATGAGTGTTAACCGTGTCATCAATCAATTAAGCGAGCAAGGTGCCAAAGTGATTCATGGAAAGGTCAATAATATTCATACTTCTGGTCACGGTGGTCAGCAAGAGCAATTATTAATGCACCGTTTAATGAAGCCTAAATATTTCATGCCAGTTCATGGGGAATATCGCATGTTAAAAATCCAATCGGAATTAGCTCAGATGACTGGGATTCCAAAAGAAAATTGCTTTATTATGTCTAATGGCGATGTTCTAGCTCTTACTGCCGACTCTGCTCGTGTAGCAGGACGCTTTCCTGCTCAGGATGTATATGTCGATGGTAATGGTATTGGTGATATTGGTAACATTGTACTGAGAGACCGTAAAGCTCTGTCAGAAGAAGGACTAATCATTGTTTCAGCTACTATTGACTTTGAAGCTAAACAATTGATTGCCGGACCGGATATTATGTCTCGAGGCTTTATTTACATGCGAGAATCAGCAGACCTGATCAATGATATTCAAAATAAGGCGCGCGCAATTATCAACCGCGGCTTAAATGAGTCAGGCGCTAATATAAATGAACGGAGCGTGCGAGATCTATTGCTCAGTCAATTAGAACCGGCTATTTATCAGAAGACGCAGAGAAATCCGATGATTATGCCGATTTTATTAGATATTAATAAAGGGGTAAGACCTCATCAAACGAAGTAGTAGTTAGTATTAGAGTTAAAACAAGTAAAGGAGCGATCATATGTATAGAATCAACAAATTACGTCAATCACTTAAAGAACAAAAATTCGATGCAATCTATGTAACGGATATGTTAAATATAAGATATTTAACCGGCTTTACCGGCTCGGCTGGTGCCGTATTTGTAACTCAAGATAAGGCCTTCTTTATTACCGATTTCCGTTACAATACTCAAGCTAGTCATCAAGTTAAGTCTGCAACAGTTGTTATCCATCAAAACGGAGTAGATCAAGAAGTTAAAAACTTAATCGATCAAGAAAAGGTTCAAACACTAGCCATAGAAGCAGATAATATGAATGTCAGTCAATATCTAAAAATTAAAGATCTATTTGCAGCAGATATTAAAGCAAGTCAAGGGTTAATCGAAAAAATTCGCTTAATTAAAGATGAATCGGAACTTGAGACCATTCGACAAGCATGTGAAATTACCGATCAAGCGTTTGAACATATCTTAACCTTTATTAAACCTGGTGTAACTGAAATTCAGGTTGCTAATGAGTTAGAAGCTTTTCTTAAGGATAAAGGATCAACAGGCATGTCTTTTGATACTATTGTCGCTTCAGGTGAACGCTCTGCCATGCCTCACGGTGTAGCGAGTGAAAAAGTGATTGAAGATGGCGATATTGTGACGCTAGACTTTGGTTGCTACTATAAAGGTTATTCGTCTGACATGACTCGTACGATTGCGGTAGGATCGATATCAGATAAAATGAAAGAAGTCTATGAAATTGTACTTGAAGCACATCAACGCGTAATCAGAGAGGCTAAAGCTGGCATGACTGGTAAGGAAGTAGATGCGATAGCTCGTGATTATATTACGGAAAAAGGCTATGGTGAGTACTTTGGTCACTCTACTGGCCACGGTGTCGGTTTAAATGTCCATGAAGAACCTGCAGTCTCTAGTCGTTCTGAAGCGGTTTTAGAGACGAACATGGTAATTACTGATGAACCCGGTATTTACTTACCAGGTATCGGTGGTGTTCGCATTGAAGATGATTTAATTGTGCAAGCAGATCGTGTAATACCAATCAACCGTAGTCCCAAAGAATTAATAATTATATAGGAGGCTAAAGGATGTTAAATAAACAAACTGTCGCATTTGAATCTCTCAGCGAACAATACTTAGGCGAAATTAATATTACGATGGGTGTCTTGGAAGACATTGCAGCCAAAGCTGCTTCAGAAATTGATGGTGTACTTAGTTCATCACAAAAAAAAGAAGCAGGAAAATTTTTGCGTATTCAAGGATCAGGTGTTAATGCTAAAATGCGTCAAATTGAAGACCGTATTTCGATTGATATTAATGTAAGCATTGCTTACGGTAAAACAGTTCCAGTTATAGCCGCTGCTATTCAAGAACGTGTTAAAGAACAAATTCTATACATGACAGATCTTATCGTCAGTGAAGTGAATGTTCATGTCCAATCGATTGATACAGAACCAAAAATGAATTCAGAGTTAAAAACTATTAGGAATAGCGAAAAAGAAATCGGAGAATAGGATGAAAAAATTATCACGTCATCAGCTAAGAGAAAAAGCAGTCCAGAGTTTATATCAATTAGTAATTGCTAGTGACCAGTTTCAAAGTGAGGATGCTGTAGAATTCGCTTTAGAAGCCGGTAATGATCCTGAGAAGGGATACTCAGGTGAGATAGATTCTTATCTAATAACCTTAGTTAGAGGAGTAAGAGACAATCAGTTGGCGTTAGATGATATGATTAAACAATATCTCAGCCAATCTTGGACTCTTGATAGAATAGCAAGTATTGATCTAACCATTTTACGCTTAGCTTTTTTTGAAGTGCTCTTCATTGACGAAGAGAAAGTTCCAGCCAAAGTAGCGGTTGACGAAGCGATTGAATTATCTAAGACTTTTTCAGATGATCGATCACGACAATTTATCTCAGGTGTTCTCGCTAAACTTTTAGCTAACCAAATCTAAATGGCGCCAGAAGAAGAATGTGAAGAAATTATTCTTTTTCTGGCTTTTTTCTTATAAGAATTTATTAAAGAAATGGGTATAACTTGTATAAGTATTTTAGGATGGATATAATCAAAGTGTCATCATATTAATTTAAAAGGAGCATAAAATTATGAAAAAACAAAAAGTTTTACTACTTGCTTTAGCTGCTTTAACAACTTTTCCAGCCAGTATGCCTTTGATTAGCCAATCAGCTATGGCAGTTGAACAGGCTGAGCAAACTTTGCAAGTAGAAAAATTAGCTTTAGGAGCGACTTTAAATTCACAACAAGCCCAACAAACCATTCAATTATTAGGCGCTAATCAGGTCACTCCTGAGAATACAATTTATGTTGACGGTGTGATGATTGATCGCTATTTAAACATTGGATCAGATGCTTCAACAGATGTATACTCGTCCGTATATATTAAGCCTCAAGCACCTGGTACAGGAATTAAAGTTCAAATTGTAACGCCTGAAAATATCACTGCTGTTTCAGCGACAACCTATCAAAATGCAGCTATTACTGCAGGGGCTCAAAATGCTTTATTAAAAATTGGTAGTTTTTTACCTGTAACGGGTGAGGGGGCACTTACTGGCTTATACGCTCTATTAGAGTCACAAGGTGTAGAAGTTAAGCAGCATGACATGCAAACGGCACAAAAAGAAATTTCTGTCGTAAATAATGTTAAGACTGAAACAGGGTTAACCGATGCACAAGTAAACGTAATTATTGCTGAAATTAAGAAAGAAGTTGCTGCTCAAGTTCAAAATAATGGTCAAGTAAACTCGACTGAAATTGTAAACACAGTTGTAAATAATGTTATTAATAACACTAATATTGAAGGCGATGGCAATGTTGTCGATAATTCAGTTGCTACCGATGTAGAGATTTCTAATCAAACGAAGCAAGAATTAGAGCAATATGCCAATGATTTTGCCCAGACCGATGCTGCTGCTAATGAAGACACTGTTCAACAACTAGATGCATCAATCGAAGACAAAAAATGGGACAATATTCTTGCTCAACTAGAGCCTAAAATGACTATTGATGAAATTAAAGCAGTAGAAACACCTGATTTTTCTGATACTGAAAAGTATCACGAAATTTTACCTGCTTTATACAATCGTTTCAAGCAAGCAGTCGATCAGGGGATCCGTGTAGATGATATCTATGCCCATACCTTTATCATTGAAGCCATCCAACCAGAGCTTACAGTTGAAACGAAAGCAGAGTTAGATAATTTTAGAGAATTGCTTTATCAATATACAGCTTCTTTTGAAGGAGATTTAAAAGCAGCGGCTGAAAATGAAGGCTTTGAATTCCAACCAATCAAAGATCTGTGGATGGCTAAATTACAAGAAGCTGAAAATCTTGAAAGTTCTGATGCATCCTTAGCTGAGATAATTCAGTTAATAGCTAACGCTACTGGATTTGCTCCACAAGTTTATACCTATACTGACATTGAGCAAGACGATAAAGTAATTAGTCTATCTGTAGCAGAAGATAGCTCTACTAAGATCACCACAGTAGCACGTTTTGAATACGATTTAGAAACTGGAGTAATTAGTGAAGTTGACCCAGTATCCATGGAAGCTGTGCCATTAAATCAGGATACCTATGATTTCAATGCTGTTTATGGTGTCAATGTTGAAAATAATTATATTGCTAATAAAATCCCAGTTGATTATAGGATTCCTGGTTACACACCAGTTGAATCCACTGAAGAAGAAACAACTTTAGAAGAAATGGTTGAAGAGCCAGTTGATTCTGTAGAAACTCAAACCCCTGCAGAAGAGCCAACAGAAGAACTTCTTGAGGAAGAAGCACCAAGTGAAGAAAGCGTGGATGAGACAGTTCCAACTGAAGAGACAGAGAGTGTCGATCCAGTGTAAACTGATAGATGGTCTTAAGCTATAAAAAGAACCAGGGTCAATGATTGCCTGGTTCTTTTTGTTTTCTAGTTCTCTGAATTAGATTGTGCTAAAATAGAAAAGAATGATATCAAGAGAGGTGATGGAGTGACCCAAGATCAAAAGAACTATATCACAGTAGGAGCCTTATCAAAATATATCAGTCAAAAATTTGATCGTGACCCGCATATTCAAAGGATTAGAGTCTTGGGAGAGATTTCTAACTATCGTTATCGTCCTAATTCTCATCAATATTTTTCTTTAAAAGAAGGCCAAGTCCAAATTAATGCGATTATGTTCAAGAGTCAATTTCACCGTTTAAAATTCCAATTAGAAGAAGGCATGAAAGTTTTTGTAACGGCTAGAGTAGGAGTTTATGAAGGTGGAGGAAGGTATCAACTTTATGTTGAAAATATTGAGCCTGATGGAATTGGCTCTTTATACCTAGCACTTGAACAATTAAAAGAAAAAATGAAAGCCCAGGGACTTTTTGATCGTCCCAAGAGAAAAATATGTAAATATCCTAAACGACTAGCAGTGATAACTAGCCCATCGGGTTCTGTCATACGTGACATTATTACGACTGTTCAACGTCGTTATCCAATTGTCGAAATTGTTGTCTTTCCTACTAAAGTTCAAGGTAAGGAAGCGGCTAAAGAAATTGTTGCGTCATTTAAGCGGCTAGAAGAAAGCACTATTTCTTTCGATGGTGTTATCTTAGCACGCGGAGGTGGTTCGATTGAGGACTTATGGTGTTTTAACGATGAAGGAGTTGCCCATGCTATTCTTGCATGTCCCTTGCCAGTAATATCTTCGATTGGCCATGAAACCGATACTACGATTGCTGATTTAGTGGCTGATTTAAGAGCTCCAACTCCGACTGCTGCAGCGGAACTATCTGTTCCTGTGCTGCAAGAAGTTTTAATGACGATTAGCCAGCAACAAGTACGATTAATAAATGCTTTTCGAGGGCGCTTAGAATGGTCTCAAGAGCGTCTGGCAAGATCTGCTCGATCATATGTTCTTACTCAGCCAGAAAGACTGTACCAATCCTACGTGCAGAGTGTTATGCATTTAAATGAACGATTGAAAATGCGTCAAGAACAATATTTTTCACGCCAAAAACAAAAAATCAATCAACTAAAACAGGCTGTATATGCTTATAATCCTCAACAACAAATTAGCTACCGTCAAGAAAAATTAGGGACACTTCAACTAAGTTTACAACGCTCCTTCAATGATTGTTTAAGAAGAAAATACGATAGGCACATGAAGGCAAGTGCCTTATTAGATGCATATAGTCCGCTGAAAATAATGGCAAGAGGATATTCTTTAGTTGAAAAAAAAGGTCAACAAGTAACTTCAAGTCATCAATTAACTGAAGGAGACCGTTTAAATATCCAATTATATAAGGGGCGTGCGAATGTTTTAGTAGAATCACTCGATAAAAATGAGCCAATAGATAGGGAGGATTAATCGATGACAGAAAATAAAACAGTAGAATCAACCATTAGTTTTGAACAAGCTTTACAAGAGTTAGAAGAAATTGTTCAACAATTAGAAAGAGGGACACTACCACTTCAAGATGCCTTACAAGCCTTTCAAAAAGGAATTTCATTAAGTCAGCATTGCCAAGAAGAATTAACGGAAGCCGAAGCGACAGTTACCAAAATGATGACTGAATCGGGATTACAGCCTTTAGATGAGGAGAATAAAACAGAATGATATTAGGTGGGCCCTTACGTTCCAAATTTGAACAGGCTTTGCAAGAGCAAGTTATCTCTTTAAATTCACCTTTAGAAATGGTGAAGCCAATGGTCTACTCGCTTAATAGCGGTGGAAAGAGATTAAGACCCTTACTTTTACTGACAACTATTGCGATTTTTAACAAAAAGAAAATTGATCAGGCTATGTTAACAGCCATTGCTTTAGAATTTATCCATACTTATTCTTTAATCCATGATGACTTACCAGCCATGGATGATGATAAACTGCGAAGAGGCCAACCAACCTCTCATGTTAGGTTTGATGAAGCCACAGCAATCTTAGCTGGTGATGCCCTTCAAGCGGATGCTTTCGCAATTTTATCTAAAGATGAAAGTTTGCAAGCCCATCAGAAGGTCGCTCTGATCAGAGAATTGGCTCATGCTGCAGGTTCATCTGGAATGGTTGCTGGACAGCTTTATGACATTAAGGCAGAAAATAAAACGATAGACATTGAGCAGTTACAACAAATTCATTTGATGAAAACTGGCCTTTTATTTATATTTGCTATGAAAGCAGCTACAATTATTTTAGAGGCTGATCAAGCTGAAAGCGATCTAATGATTACTTTTGGACAGCACTACGGTGTTGCGTATCAAATTCATAATGATCTAAAAGATGTCATAGACTTGAATGAAGAAGTGGATAGCTTAACTTACTCAGATATTATCAATCATAAATCAACTTATCCTAGTCTTTTAGGAGTAGGACAAGCTAAAGCGAGTTTGATTGAAGAAATCAAGTTAGCAAGAAAAGCTTTAAACGATTTAGAAAAGCTTAGCCATAAATCTTTCAAACAGTTAGATAACTTTCTATCACCTCTTGAAAAACACCTATAAGGAGTAATGAATGAAAAAAGAACGAGTCGATAAGCTAGTGGTCCAAGCAGGAATTACTCACTCACGTGAACAAGCACGCCGTCTGGTTATGTCAGGAAAAATCTATGATCAAAACGATCAGCGCTATGATAAACCAGGTGAAAAAATACCGATTGATCGCGAGCTCTATCTGAAAGGGAAACCTTTCCCTTATGTATCGCGTGGGGGATTAAAGTTAGAAAAAGCCTTATCTTCTTTCAATATTGATATTACAGACCATCTACTTTTAGATATCGGTGCTTCAACAGGAGGATTTACCGATGTGGCTTTACAAAATGGCGCACGCTTATCTTATGCTTTAGATGTAGGTTACAATCAATTAGCTTATTCCTTAAGACAAGATCCTAGAGTAGTCGTAATGGAACGGCAAAACTTTCGCTATGCTCGCTTCGAAGATTTTACAAAAGGACAGCCAACAATAGCAACAATTGATGTCTCTTTTATTTCTTTAGCTTTAATTTTGCCACCATTACAGCCGATTCTAAAAAAAGATGGTTCTGTTATTGCCTTGATTAAACCACAATTTGAAGCAGGACCTAGTCGGATTGGTAAAAAGGGTGTCATAAAAGACCCAGCAGTTCATCAAGAGGTCCTTGAAGAAGTATTAGCCTTTATTAGTAAAATTGGCTTTGTTATTAAAGAGCTTACCTATTCGCCAATTACAGGAGGCGAAGGGAATATTGAATATTTAGTGCATTTAATCAATGCTAGGCAAGTAGATAATCAAAGCCACTCAACAATTGCCATCGCAAAAATTGTGGAGGAGAGCCATCAAGCTTTTGAATAAACAATGCAAAGAGGTGCCTTATGTTAATCAGTTTAAGAATTGAAAACTTTGCAATTATTGATCAAGTTTCTATTGATTTTGATGAACAGATGACAGTGCTCTCAGGGGAAACTGGAGCGGGAAAGTCGATTATTATTGATGCGATTGGTATCTTATGTGGTGGAAGAGGGTCTACTGAGTTTGTGCGAAAAGGAAGCCCAAATCTCTTTATTGAAGGTCTTTTTAGTTTACAAGGAAATGAAAAGCTCTTAATGCAATTGCAAGCAATTGGAATTGAAATTGAGGATCCAGAAGATGCCCTTTTGATTCAACGCGAGATCCATAAGAGTGGACGAAATGTTATTAAAATTAATCAACGACCAGCTAATGTGACCATGCTAAAACGAATTGGTCGTTATTTGGTAGATATTCATGGTCAAAATGAACATCAAGCTCTGTTAGACTCCTCACGACATCTTGAGTTACTGGATCTTTTTGCTAGTGAGAGCTTACTTCAAGTTAAAGAAAAATATCAGCTAGTTTATAATCACTATCAAGATTTAAGACAGCAATTGTTAACTAAGAAATTTGACGAACAAGATGCACTTCAACGTTTAAATTATTTAGAGTTTCAGTTAGAAGAATTAAAAAATTTAGATTTAGTGGCAGATGAGGATCAGCAACTGCTACAACAAAGCAAGAGACTTCAAAATGCACAGTTAATGAGTCAGTATCTTAATGAAATCAACCAGCTAATGACCGATCAAGAAGCTAGTGTCGATCAGCAAATTGAGCGAGTGCTTTATCTGTTACAGCACTTGGGAAGATTTGATAATCAATATTTGTCATTTGAGGAGCGCTTACAAGGCCTGCAAGTAGATTTAAAAGAATTAAGCCGAGAAATTGCTTTTTCTTTTGATGTGCCAGATTATGATGAACAAGTGATGGATGAAATTCAAAGAAGACTAAGTCAGTTGGAAAAAGTTCAAAAAAAATATGGGCGTAATATTGAAGAGTTAATCGATTACCAGCTTGAACTCGTTAAGG
The DNA here is from genome assembly GCF_050409445.1 of Facklamia sp. P13055. Lineage (NCBI taxonomy): Bacteria > Bacillati > Bacillota > Bacilli > Lactobacillales > Aerococcaceae > Facklamia > Facklamia sp. P13055. Next base: position 5,317 of record NZ_JBNUPL010000015.1, on the reverse strand, counting down.
AAATTGATCAAATTAAACATTTTGAAAGTTATCAAAAACAAACACAGGAAGCCTTCCTCAAAACTTATGAAGAAGCCTTTGAATTAGCTCAAAGCATATCCAATCTCCGTAAAGAAGCAGCCAAAGCAATTGTCTCAGAAGTTGAAGGTCAATTAAAAGAACTCTACATGCCGCATACTGAATTTGAGGTCAAGATGCGACAGGTAGAGTCTGATTCTAATTTGCAACCATTCTTTTCCAATTCTTATTTACGTTTGAATGAAGCGGGTATGGACCAAGTTGAATTCTACTCAAGGACTAATTTGGGAGAAGAAAGTCAACCACTGGCTAAAATAGCATCTGGTGGTGAACTTTCACGATTTATGTTGGCCTTGAAGACAATTTTCGCAAGAAATCAAGCAGTTGAGACCTTAATATTTGATGAAATTGATACAGGGGTTTCTGGTAGAGTCGCTAGTGCTATAGCGAGTAAACTGGCTAAAATCGCTCAAAATAAACAAGTCTTATGCATCACCCATTTAGCACAAGTAGCTGCCGCAGCCAATCAACAGCTAATTATTAAAAAAGAAATTAATCAAGAGCGCACGGTTACACAAGTGGATTATTTATCAGAAGAAGAGCGAGTAGCCATGATTGCTGGCATGATGTCTGGTGAAGTACAATCTGAATCCAGTCTACAAGTAGCTCAAGACCTGCTCACATCCTATCAAAAGAATTAGGGGGTTTTTGTTTGAATAAACTACCGATAGTAGTGATTACAGGACCAACAGGAGTTGGGAAAACCACTCTTTCAATCCGTTTGGCTAAACGTTTCAAAGGGCAGATTATTAATGCGGATTCAATGCAAGTATATCGTGGATTGGATATTGGAACAGGAAAAATTAAATCGGAAGAAATGTCAGGAGTACCTCACCATCTCTTAGACATCTACGACCCGCAAGATAATTATGATGCCAGTCAGTTTCAGGCCGATGCCAATCGTGCAATCGAACAAATTTCGGCGGAAGGAGACTTGCCCATATTAGTGGGGGGGACAGGTCTTTATTTAGAGGGTTTACTTTATGACCTTTCATTTGGTGGTCAGGAATCAATGGATTCTCACTACCGTAAATATTTAGAAGAAAGATTGCAAAATGAAGGCGAAGGTATTCTATGGCAAGAATTGAATGCTATCGACCCTTTAGCTGCAAAGAAAATCCCAATACAAAATGGCCGTCGGATTGTACGAGCTTTAGAAGTTATTAAGCAAACAGGCAAACTTTTTTCAAGTCAGACCGATATAAGTAACCGTCAATCACGGTTTAATGAATTATTGATTATTTTAAATCGTCCGCGCGAGGAATTGTATAGTCGAATTAACCGCAGAGTTGAATTAATGGTCGAAGAAGGATTGGAAAATGAAGTCCATCAGCTGTATCAGCTTAACAAAAATCTAGAGCTTTCAAGTATGAAAGGTATTGGCTATAAAGAGTGGTGGCCTTATTTTGAGCAAAATCAATCACTTAAAGAAACGATTACGACTATCCAGCAAAATAGCCGGCGCTATGCAAAAAGACAATTAACTTGGTATCGTAACCGCATGAAAAATCAGCATTGGATTGATTTAAGCAATCCAGATTATGAAGATGAAGCAAATGAATTAATCGCAAATTTCCTAGAAGAAATTGAAAGGGAGAAAAATGATTGAAACAAGAAAAGGGCCTGAACGAGTCCTAATAGTGGGTATCCGAACGGATACTTATCAAGAAGATCGTTTTATGGAATTAATCTCAGAGATGGAATCCTTGACCCAAACAGCAAAGGGTGTGGTCATTAAAACAATGATACAAAACTTACCCAGACTCAATCATCATTCTGCCGTTGGGTCTGGCAAGTTAGAAGAAATCCGGCTCTATGTAGAAAGTGACGCTATTGATCTAGTTATCTTTTTTAATGCACTCTCACCAAGTATGAACAAAGTAATTGAGGCTGAATTAGGTGTGAAAGTCATTGACCGTGTTCAATTAATCCTCGATATCTTTGCCATGCGAGCTAAGAGTCGCGAAGGAAAGCTACAAGTTGGCTTAGCGCAATATCAATATTTATTACCAAGAATTGGTGGCCAAGGTAAGTCACTGTCTCGTTTGGGAGGAGGGATTGGTACCAGAGGTCCAGGTGAAACGCAATTAGAGACCGATCGCCGTCATATCCGCTCTCGCATTACCCAAATAAAAAAAGATTTGCAGGAAGTGGTGCAGCATCGTAAACGAACACGCGAAAATCGCCACAGTGGTCGTGAGTTTAACATTGGCTTAGTAGGCTATACTAATGCTGGCAAATCGACTATTTTGAGTCAATTAACGGAAAGTGAAACTTTCATACAAGATCAATTATTTGCCACTCTAGATCCTCTCACTAGACAATTCGCCATTCATGGTCACCCAATGTTTACTTTGACAGATACCGTCGGTTTTATTGAAGAACTACCTACTCAATTAATCGAATCCTTCAAGTCAACATTGGAAGAAATCCGTTATATGGATGTCTTACTACATGTGGTTGATGCTTCCAATCCTGCCCATCTCATGCATGAAGAAACAGTCAACCGTATTTTGAAAGATATTGAAGCAGACCATATTCCGGTTTTAACGGTTTATAATAAAAAAGATGCAATGGAAGAGTCATTTGTTGCTGTTCAAAAACCAAATATAACGATTTCCGCTTTAGAAGCGACGGACATTGAAAAATTAAAAGAAGCGATTTGGGCTCTTTGTATTCAGTTAGCTGAGGCATACTCTGTAAAAATTTTACCCGAAGAAGCAGACCTCTTATCGCATTACCAACAAAATACGCTAGTCGAGAGTTTAGACTTCGATGAAGAAAATCAATTCTATCGAGTGACAGGATACCGTCGTAAACAAAATGACTAGCAGAGACTATAAAGGAGGATGAAAATGTTAACGATGAAAGATATTATTAAAGAAGGTCACCCAACCTTGCGTTTAAAAGCAAAAAAGGTAACTTTCCCAATGGAACCTTCGTTAAAACAAAAAGCCATGGAAATGTTAGAGTTTCTAAAGAATAGCCAAGATAAGGAAAAAGCAGAAAAATATGGGTTAAGACCGGGGGTAGGTTTAGCAGCCCCACAGATAAATATAAGCAAACAGATATTTGCTATGCATATTTATCAATTTGATGATGAAGGCAACATTTCTGGTGAAGAAATGAGTCAAATTTTCGTTAACCCAGTGATTACGAGACACTCTGTTCAGGAAGTCGCTTTAAGTGAAGGTGAAGGGTGCTTATCAGTGGATCGTGAAGTAGAAGGTTATGTGCCTCGTCCACAAAGAATAACACTCAAGTATCAAGATCTGGAAGGGAATGAACATAGTTTAAAATTAAGAAATTATCAAGCTGTGGTAGCTCAGCATGAAATTGATCATTTGCATGGTATCATGTTTTATGATCATATTAATGAGCAAGCGCCTTGGTATGCTAACAAGGATTTAATAATAATTTAGTTTAAGTATTAGCTAATCTAGAGAATAGATTGTTTGAATTTAATATTCTATGATATAATACTTAAGTAATTTGAAGAAGTTAGGAGAAGATAAGATGATTTCAGCAACAGATTTAAAAGCCGGTATGACTTTTGTGGACGAGGGAAACTTGATTAAAGTTTTAGAAGCTAGTCACCATAAACCGGGTAAAGGAAATACTGTTATGCGTATGAAGCTTCGTAATGTTCGCTCAGGTGCAACCTATGATACTACTTTTCGACCTGATCAAAAGTTTGAACGCGCATATTTAGACACTAAAGAAGTTCAATATCTTTACAAAATGGACGGTATGGCTGTGTTTATGGATTTAGAAACATACGAGCAATATGAACTGCCAGCTGATACCATTGAAAATGAGCTATTCTATTTATTAGATAATATGAACTGTAAAATTCAATTCTTCGGTCATGAAGTAATCGGAGTTGAATTACCAGGAACGGTTGTCTTGACTGTTTCGGAAACTCAACCTTCGATTAAGGGAGCAACCGTTACTGGCTCAGGCAAGCCGGCTACAATGGAAACAGGTTTAGTTGTAAACGTCCCTGATTTTATTGAAGCAGGTGAAGCATTAGAAATTGGAACAGCTGATGGATCTTATAAGGGAAGAGCTAACAAATAAGTTTAAAAGACGCAGCTTAATGAATTTTTTATATCATGATTGTTCGAAGATAAAAGCCCCTTGCTGAATCTTTAATCAGCAAGGGGCTTTTAATCAGTTAATCAAGTTCAGTAAAGGTTGCCCAATTATAATAAGAACCTTCATAGTTCTTAACATTTTCAAAACCTAGCATTTCCATAATTAATTGCATATAGGCCGAACGAATATTGCTTGGACAATAAGTGACGATGGCATCCTTTTTATTAAATCCTTATTCTATGAAAAGAGCTTCGAATTCTTCATTTGATTTTAATAAAACCTCCTCATTATAAAGGTCTGTATTCTGTATATGGAATATTAATTGCGCCAGGCAAATGACCACCTTTTTTTAAGTGAGTCAAGGATTTTATAATCGGCAATTGTCTCAGTTAATTTGTGTGTATCAATAACAGCTGTACGATCGATATCTTTGACAGTTGCTTCCACTGGATCTAAGGTTATTTGATCTTTAACCAATTGAATATCAGATTTAGCAATTGCTCCTGAAACATGGCCTTTTTTTGCTTCTTTTTGACCGCGGGTGTCAATAATTATAGTATCTGAATTGCCAAATCTGGAAGCCAAATAATTGACATCAACGATATAAACTCCATTGAAACGATTGAAATCAGCTTTATCTCCATTTAACTCACGCTCAGCTGTTTCAGCACTTGAGTTCTCCGTGTCACTTGCAAATGCAATAAAACTGTTATACGAGCTAAGACCTAGTGATAATAAAAATACTAAAAGTATATTTGTGATTTTTTTATAATATCCTTCCTTCATGTATTTTAGTACTATTGAGTAATAAATGGTAATAAACATCTGTGAAATAATTATATAAGTAGAAGCAACCTATCAGAATATTAAATAATCAAAATAAAAACCACCTCAACGAACTCTATTAATAGAGAACAATTGAGGTGGTTTAAAGTTATAAAATATGCCAGGCAGGATTCGAACCTGCGACCTACGGTTTAGAAGACCGTTGCTCTATCCAGCTGAGCTACTGGCACATAACAGCTACATTATTATAGTTTTTTTTTTTTTGATTGTCAAGCTGTTTCTGTTAAACGTAAATGATAATGTCTAGAGTTGTCAAACATATGTTACACAAGGTGCTTCTAAATGGGCATGCTTA